>JBAUOX010000047.1:0-6033 GCA_049579985.1 Isosphaeraceae bacterium
CGTTTCCCATTCATCCCCAGCGACGGCGGCCTTCCCCATCCGATTGCAAGGTCGGCGTCCACATTGGTCGTTTCGAGGCCTGCTCAACGTTCACTCGCGTTACGGCCTGTCGGCTCGCTGCATCGCCTAAGCGACACATCTGTCTCGAAGGCTCCGACGGTTTCGTTTCCTCCACCGCCGCCCCGATAGCTACCGGCTGGAGCGACCCAGTTGCCGGGTGGGAATTGCACCCACTGAAGTCCCAACACCTTTTCACTGCGCACACGAGCTGCGTCCCCGTTTCCAGCCCATGACCGCTGAAGGGAATGGCCTCCTCCACATGACCGCTGAAAGGAACGGCCTCCTCACATGGTCGCCGCGGCTGTCAGGTCCCAACTGGCTTCAGCGGCCTTCTTCGTGGCGCCGGTGGCCGAATCCTGCGAGTTGTAGGTGATCTTCACCTTGCCGATAGCGAAGCTCGCCGATTCGGTCGGCCAGTCGTCGCCGCCATGGGAACCCGACCACTGGACCGACTCCACCATGACATCCGTGAAGTCGTACTGGATGAAAGTCGATTGCTTGCCGGCCGTGCCGGCCGCCTTGCGACAGACGACCTGGGCCTTGTCGTAGTGCTGGCCCGTGCAGCAGGCACCGAACAGCTTCGGGGACGACTTCTCCGACTTCTTCATGACGTTGAAGCTGGAGACCGCGACCTTGCCGGACGACAGTCCCCCGCCGGTCGTGCCGACGGTCGTGGGGTTCGAACACCCCCAGGAGAAGGAAAAGATCTCGAAGGCCCCGGTCGGGATACCCGAGGCTGTCGCCTCGCCGACCACGTCGGAGCCGTCATCGACCTGCATGTAGGTGTCAAAAGCCATCGCAAACGCCTCCTGTGATAGAAATGAACCGAGACTTGCCGATCAACTCGACCACGGATCGTGGCCGAAGTTAGCGATGCGACACCGCGGTGGTACCGCCCCACCGCGGTGTATGCGAGCAGGAAAAGGGTCTCATCCCTTCTTGGGGACCTCGGCGACGAGACGCATCGAGGCCGAGAGGGCCTCGAGCTGGAAGTGCGGCCGGAGATAGGCGACGGCCTCGTAGTACCCGGGCTTTCCCTTGACCGCGCGGACCTCGATGTGAGCATCCTGGAGCGGTTGCCTGGCCTTGGTGGCCTCGCCCACATTCTCCGGGTTCGGCACGACGTAATTGCTGATCCAGCTATTCAGCCAGACTCCGCACTCGCTGGCCTCCATGAACGAGCCGATCTTGTCGCGCGCCATCACCTTGAGATAGTGCCCGAAGCGGGACGTGCAGAGCAGCAGGTTGAACTTCGACGAGAGCTCCGCATTGGAGTTGGCGGCCGGGTCGAAGTAGGTCTTGGGCTTCTGGCACGACTGTGCTCCCATGAAGACGGCGAAGTCGTTTCCCTTGCTATGTAATAGCGGCATGAAGCCCAGGTTCGACAGCTCAAATTCACGGCGATCCGAGATGGCGATCTCGGTCGGGCACTTCATCGCGACGTCGCCGTCGTCGGTCGGGAAGGTGTGCACCGGCAGGCCCTCGACCTTGCCGCCTCCCTCGACACCCCGCGTCCGGGCCATCCAGCCCCACTGGGCGACCGCGTCGGTGATTCGCGTTGCGTAGGCCCAGGCCGCTCCCATCCACAGGTAATTGTTGTGCTCCTTGCCATCGACCTGCTCCTCGAAATTGAACTCGGTGACCCGCTTGAAGTTCTCGCCGTAGGGAAGCCGGCCCAGAACTCGGGGCATGGTCAGCGCAACGTAACGCGAGTCTTCCGATTCGCGGAACGACTTCCAGGCCGCGTATTCCACGCTCTCGAAGATCTTGGCCAGGTCGCGGGGATTGGCCAGCTCGGTGAAGCTCTCGAAGTTGAACAGCTTGGGGCTGGCGTTGGCGACGAACGGCGCGTGCGCCGCGGCAGCCACGCCGGAGATCATCTTGAGCAGGCTGATGTCCTCGGCGTTGCGGCCGAACTCGTAATCGCCGACCAGCATTCCGTAAGGCTGACCGCCGAGCTGACCGTACTCCTGCTCGTAGATCTTCTTGAACAACGCGCTCTGGTCGAATTCGACGGCTTTGTCCAGGTCCTTGAACAGTTCTTGCTTCTTGATGTTGAGCACCCGGATCTTCAGCGTGGTGCTCGTCTCGGTCTGGCTCACCAGGTAGTGCAGGCCCCGCCAGGTGGACTCGAGCTTCTGGAATGCCGGCTCGTGCATGATCTCGTTGAGCTGGGTGGTGAGCTTCTTGTCGATCTCTCCGATCCAGGTCTTGATGTTGGTTTCCACATCCTTGGAAACCACCTGGCCGGGCTTGACCGCCTGGTCGAGGAACTGGCGGAAATAATCCTTGGCCCGCTCCTGCTCCTTCTCGGACTGAGGGCGGGTAGCCTTGATCACCTGGTCCAGCAGGCTGGGGGCTTCGGTCGTCTCGGTGGCCGTCGCTGCCGCGGCCGGTGCTTGTTCGACGCTGCTCATCACTTGGTCTCCGTGCTCGGCTCGGCGGTGTCGATTCCCAGTTCCTTGGCAAGGGACTTGGCCTTGTCCGTGTTGCTCAAGATATCGGCCAGCAACTGGTCGAGCTTGTCGTTACCTTCCATCTTGCTGAGCAACTGGGTCAGCCGCAACCTCATGTCGAGGAGTTCCTTGAGCGCGGGCACCTGCTCGGCGACCTGGGCCGGCTCGAAGTCGTCGATGTGCTTGAACTTCAATTCCACGGCCAGCTTGGTGTCCTCGCTGGTCAGCCGGTTCTGCACCTTCATGGCCACCCGGGGAGCCGCCTTGGCCATGACGTTGTTGATGTTGTCGCGGTCGATCTCCACGGCCGGCCGGTCCTTGAGCGGCTTGAGCGGCTCGGTGGACTGCGCCGACAGATCGGCAAGGACGCCGACGACGAACGGCAGCTCGATCTTCTGCATCGCGCCGTTGGTCTCCACGTCGTAGGTGATCTGCACCCGCGGCCGTCGCACCCGGTCCAGTTTATGTTGCATGCTCGACATGGCGCCCTCCCTCTTCTGAAATCCGCACTTTGGAACTCGTCCCAAACGCCAGGTGATCGATCGCCGGATGCGGCGCTATTCCCGGCCATGAGCCTTCGGACCACACGTTCGTTGAGGCAAATCGACGGGCCGCTCGCCTCCGGATCTCAACCAACGAGCGCCTGGTATCAATCAGAATAAGGTCGTCCCGGAAGTCCTGCAACAACAAACCGGGAAAGTCCACAAAGAATCTGTCGGAGATCGCCGGTGGACAAGCCGGATCGTCAGCCGATCAGAGGGGCGCCCCCCGGGGTCAGTCATTGACCGGTACATCGGGCGCAGATCCGCACGATCCCGGGGCCGGCTCAATCGTTCGACGGCTCCTTGATGCCCAGCTCGCGATTCATCGCCGTCAGCACGTCGGAGTCGCGGATGAGCTGCCGCATCAGGTCGGGGAACGAGAGGGCCCCCAGCTCGACGGCCCGGTTGATCAGGTAAGGGATCGGGCTGTGCGGCTCCAGTTGCTGGAGCAACGCGGCGGCCTGGGCCAGTTGCTGGTACACCTGGGCCCGCGAGGCGACCTGCCGGCCAAGGAACGAGCCCGATCCCTCGTCCGTCCCCGCGCCGCCCGCCTTGCCGTCGCCCGCCCCCTCGCCGGGCTGGGACAGATCCGGCCCCTTGCGCTGCAAGATCTGCTGGGCCAGCGCCCGGCATTCGCCCAGGGCCTGGCGCAGGCCGGTGAACGCCGGGGCGTACTGCCCCATCTTGTCGTTGAGCTCCTTGGCCAGGGTGTCGAGCTCCTGCCAGGCTTCGGTCAGGTCATCGACCACCGCCTGGCATTGCTCGCGCGGGGTCGCCTGGATGGCCTTCTCGATGTCGGCGGAGGAGATGCCGTCCTTGCCGGATTGAGATTGTTTCCACTGGAGCCAGCCATACCGGCCGCCCTCGCCCCAGACCATGGGCACCTGTCGCAGAGTGTTCGGGAAGCGGGCGCCGCGGTCGGGATCTTCGAGCCAGTAGAACGGCGCGGCGCGGACTTCCAAGTCGTCCTCGCTCTCGATGGCCGGGTTGAGCCGAACCCAGCATTCCGTCACCAGCCGTCGCATCAGTCGCAGGCCGTCGCGCAGGCCGCCGAAACCGTGCTCCCTGGTCAGGGCCTCGGTCAGCCTCCCGGCGACGAGCAGATCCTTGGAAGTCTCGGTGAGGGTCTCCTGGGCCAGCCGCACCACGGCGGCCCATTCGGCCTTCTGGGCAGATTCCGGCCGCAGCGGGTCGTCCGGAGCGAAGTCGTTCGGGTCGACCTCCTTGCGGTATTCCTCCAGCTTCTCCCGGACCGCGAACGGGACCGAACCGCCCGCGGGAGAGTCGCCCGGGATCGGGGCAATCAACGCGTCGACATCCAGTACGGAAGGTGAAGGCATGGCGATACCGTGCCGCCGTGGGCCGACAAGCCACACATAAGGGGACCGGCGCCGAGTCTTCAAGGCGCCTGTCCCCTTTGTCAGGGCTTCTCAGGAGATCATTTCGCAAGTGTCCCGCCGTCACGGTGCGGCGCGAGGCTGCGCGCCACCCGCCCGAACCGCGAGCGTTTAGAGTGTAAGGGCGTCAGTTGCGGAAAACAAGATCCCGAAGGGTCGACGGCCACGCGGTCACGTCCATTCAGCCGGCTGGATTGCGGGAAGGCTCTGGCATTTTCGCCCCCTCAGTTTTGGCCCCATGCAGATCGGCCCCGCGGAGGATCGCCTCGATGAGGTTGGCCCCGCGCAGATCGGCCCCGCGCAGATCGGCGAGGGTCAAGTTGGCACCCTGAAGATTGGCACCTCGGAGGTTGGCCTCGCGCAGAATGGCATGGGCCAACTGAGCCGCTCGGAGCGCGATCCCCGCCAGATCGGCCGCGTGCAGGTTGGCCGCGTGCAGGTTCGCGCCCGACAACTCGACCCCGGAAAGTCGGGCCTTCGACAGGTTCGCCATGAAGAGGTGCGCGCCGCGGAGATCGACGCCGGACAGGCACGCGGCGTGCAGGTCGGCGCGGGTGAGGTTGGCCCCGCGCAGGTCCAGCCGGCTCAATCTGGCACCGCGCAGGTTGACCTCGCGGAGGTCGACCGTCAACAGGGAGGCATCGGCGAGGTCGATCTCGGGAAATGTCTTCTCACCAGCGGCCAGCCGGCTTGTGAATTCTTGCAGCTCCATCGTCGTTCCACCTTTCATCCTCAAGCGGCTGGGAGGTCGCTCGTGCGGAGACCAGACCTCGAGGCAACCCTGTCTCCCTGCCGATCAACCCTTGGTTTAGCCTCCGAACCACTCCAGGGCAACCACTTTCTCCTTGAGGGACCGGGGTCGTGTCTTCGGACGACCGCCGACCATCAACCGTCGAGATGAATCAAAATTCATCAACCAGAAAACACCGGGAATCTCGCGAGACGCCGCGAGATCCCTGCCGAAACCGAGCGCGGCGTCATCATGCAGACTCTTGACTCCCGATGATTCGCCTTGTATAGCTGACCATCGCGCCTGCAGTCGCGGTCTCCGGGCATCAGGAGGCGGATTGCGACGGCACGAGCGGATCGTTCAAGTCGGCGGCTGGCCTGGTTGGGCATTTCGGAGCCATTCGCCGGAGCTCGGGTGGATTTTGCGTGGCAAGGGTCGGTGATTCGTCCCCGGCTCTCGCAAGCGACGAGACGAACAACCCGTTGGCCGTCCGGTGCCCATGTCTCCGGCCTGGTCTGTGATCGTGATTCTGCGCACTCGAGAGGTGCAACCCATGCGCGAGTTGCAGCCTGCGTTCCTGGCGGGAAAGGGATCGGTTCAGGTCCGCCTCCCCCGTCCCTGGCCATCCCGTTCAGCGACCGGGCCAGCTCATCATCACGGTCCTGTCACCCCCACTCCGCCCGACCCGACGGCCTGGCCGGCCTTGTGGGCCCGGTGCTGGGGACGGATCCGGACCTGGCGGGTGCCGCCGCGGAGGTCCCGTCGCGACTGGTGCGACGAGGCCCGCGCCCAGGGGGAGGCGACGGCCTGCGGTGCATTGCGCGATTTCGACCCGCACCGCCTCGTCC
>JBAUOX010000048.1:0-7681 GCA_049579985.1 Isosphaeraceae bacterium
CACAGGCTACCCCCCGGAAAGCCCCCCTCTTGAGAAAGTCCCGTTGCTTAAGCATCTTGCTCATCTTTCGTAGAAGCACCACAGACCGAATGATCAGGCCGTCGTGATGTGGAACGGCCGGGACATCGATCTGGGCAAGTTCGCGACGCGTGCGAGCCGTCAAGCATAGGGCCGCGTCATCGCCGAGTGGCTCGCCAACGTCAGGAAATTCCTGATTTAGTGGTGCGGCTGAGACTTGATCCGGTGATGTTCTAGAGTTAGAAGGGGAAATCCGAGTACCCCCGACAAGATGCACACCTCGGGTCGGGTCGGCCTTGAATTCAGTCATGTGAAACCGGGTCGAAGCGATAGTGGACCGGATTCCCCCCACAAGCTTGCTCTGAGTGAATCTCAAAAAGAGTTCCAAGGAACCGGCCTTTCTGGTCGGTCGAGTTGATGGACGCGTTTCCCAAGTTCTCAGGGTTCGGCATCGGTCGGGAGTACTACGCGCAGGACCACGCGAGTCCCGATGACGCTCCCATTCTCGACGGCTTCTTCAAGAAGATGCTCGACGAGCTCTATGACGGCGTTTACTTCGTGAACTCGGAACGTCGCATCCTTTACTGGAACGCCGCAGCGGAGCGGCTCTCCGGCTACGCTGCCTCTGAGGTCGTGGGCAGCCTCTGCTTCGATAACATCCTGGACCATACCGACTCAGCAGGATGCCATCTGTGTCACGAATGCTGCCCACTGGCCGCGACGATCGAGACGAGAAAACAGCTTTGCAAGCGCGTCTTTCTCAGGCACAAGGAGGGAAATCGGATCGCTGTGGAGGTCCGTGTCTCACCGGTCATGGACGAGCGCGGCCGCACCATCGGGGCGGTGGAGATTTTCAGGGACGCCGGCTCGGATCTGGCACTGGAGTCCGCCTACAGATCCGCCCGGGAGCTTGCCCAGAAAGACCCCTTGACCGGCCTGGCAAATCGGCGTTCGCTCGCCTCTTTTGTTTCCGAGCAACTCATGCTCTTCTGCCGTTCAGGCCGCCGATTCTCGGTCATCATGGTTGATCTCGACCACTTCAAGGCGGTCAACGACAGATTCGGGCATACGGCAGGTGATCGAGTGCTCGCCGAGGTCGCTCAGGTCCTACTCGAGTCCAGCCGGGAGATGGATCTTGCCGGGCGCTATGGCGGGGAGGAGTTTGTGGTCGTCCTTCCCAATACGTCGCTCGAGCAGGCTGCCTCGATCGCTGAACGGATTCGAGCCGGAATCCAGGGCAGGAATTGCGGGGCGGAGATCGGTATTTCCGCGCTCACTGCGAGCCTCGGAGTTGCGGATTCGTGTCCCGGAGACGATTGGGATTCATTGATCTCGCGGGCGGACGCCGCACTCTATGATGCCAAGCAGCATGGGAGGAACCGCGCCCATGTCTCGCGGCACCGTCCCAAGACTGAGCCCGGCCGCGACCCGGTCCAGGACTCCACTCACCACTGCTGACAGGGCGGGTGGCCGTTGACCTGCTCATTTGGCCTTCTCATGGGGTTGATTCCGGCGTCGAGCAGACTTGCGAGCCGATCCATCGCCGATGCCGGTCTTTGCCGGAACGAGCTCGGATCAGGAACTCGAATCGCTCGTGGATTTTCTCTCGACCCCGCAGTGACGCCAGGGTCGATCGAGCCGCTTCCGCGGAAGGGGACATCCCTCGTGTTTCGGTCCAGCGTTCCTGGTACCGACGCTTCAGCGGGTCGCGATCGAGATGGGTAGGACGCGCTGGTGGGACTGTCCCGGGCCGGGTACTACTTGATGACCTGGCGTACCCTGTGGGCCTTGGGCTCGAGCCACCATGGGGCGGGAGAGAAGAGCTTGACGAAGAGGACCCACATGTCGGTATTCCTACGAGTCGACGAGGAAGAAGGCCGGGCCTAGCAGCGGTCAGGAGAATCGGCAAGCTCGCTGCCGGCAGCCAAGAGAAACCTAGGCCAGGGAAATCAGCCTGGCAAATTGACCACGACGGTATTTTGCGGACTCGGCTGCGCCCGAGGGGCGAAACCCTCCACGGTCTGGACTCTCTGCGGCGGACACGGTGAAATGGCCTCGCAAGTCATCTTCAGTCACGGCGATTGATGACCGGAACGGCGGGAGTGGAGAGGCACGATCAGCCCGGAGGGATTCTCACAAGGGGCAGCGAGCTGCGACTGTCCGGACCGCCGGGCGGGGCGGGATCATCACGATGTGGGCGGCGGGGCCGCCGGCTTTCGGATGGTCCGCGGTGATCCGTCCGGTCCGGTTGTAGCGACGCGCCAGGAACTGGTCGAGCTCGCCCGCAATCTCCTGAGCGGACTGATGACGGTTTTGGGGATTTCGGGACATAGCCTTGAGGATGATGGCCTCCAGGGCGACCGGAAGGTCGGGCTTGAGCAGCCTGGGTTGCATCGGCACGGCGGTGGCCAGTCTGGCGGAGAGACAGGCCAGGGGAAGCTCCTCGGGCGTGTCGAAGGGGCGACTGAGCGTCAAGGTTTCGAAGAGGGTCACGCCCAGCGAGTAGAGATCGCAGAGGATCTCGTTGGCTGGTGCCTTGAGCAGCCGCTCAGGGGCCATGTACATGGGCGTGCCCGCGCCGTCGCGCATCTGCTCGCTGGTGGCGATCTCCAGGTCGCGGCCCAGTCCCAGGTCACAGAGATAGACGCCACAGGTATGATGACCGTCGAGCAAGATGTTCGCCGGCTTGACGTCGCGGTGAGCCACACGGCAGGCGTGAACCAGGCCGAGCGCCCGCGCCGCGTTGGACATGACGCGCACTGCCGCCGGCAAGTAGAGCTCCTCGTCCATGGCAATCAGTCGATGCACGAGATCGACGGCTTCCCCCTTCAGATACGTCTGTCGCCGCTTGATCACTTGCTGAAGCGTGGTTCCCTCAACGAGGGGCATGGTCATGTAGGGCAACCCGTCGATCTCGCCGAATTCGATGACCTGGAGCAAAGAGGGACCGACCAGCCGGGCGCCGCGTTCGGCCTCGCGACGAAACTGGGTCAGGCGGTGAGGCTGTCTTGCCAGGGCCGGGCTCAGAACCTTGAGAGCAACGATGTCGGGGTACGGCTCGTGCCGCCGCGCCTTCCAGACATCTCCCTGGGCCCCGCGCCCCAGGCGCCTGATGAGCCGGAAAGGGCCGAATCGAATACCAGGTTGAAGCACAGACTCCAGCACGGCCGCGGCTGACGAAGGAAGGTCGCTGCCCGGGATCGGCTGGACAGGACTCTTCGCGCTGATGTGCGTCGCCGCGGCGCCGAGGACGAACGTGACGTCGGTGCCGAACCTGGAAGACGGATCGGGCTCTTTCAGAGGCGGGTTGTGTTGACCGCCGCGCATCGTCAGCGATCTGGGCTGTATCACTGCAAACATACAAACGATCCCTCGTCGGCAAGGGCTCTGCGTCCGAATGGCACTCACTCAAGGTTAGGCCGGGCTGGAGCTGGACTCGGCCGGAGAACCCGGTCTGTTTCCTGGAATCAACGAGGGGCCGCGATCCTGAGGGCTTACCTCCCCGCGGCAATCGATGGGAGATGGTGCTCCGAGGCGAGGAAACACCAAGGCTCGAGCTGCCGGCGCGATCCCGGGATTGCCCTGGCTTCGTCACCGCCCTGGAAACTCGGGAGGAATTCTCGAGGAGAAATGCCAGCCCGTTTGAACCTTCTCGCCCCAGGGACTGATCAAGGCCGGGGGCGTCGCCCAGGCCCTCATGCCGCCCTTGATCGCCGGCGCCACTCTCTACCTGCGAGGCCGCGGCGACGACCGCCGCGTCGGCCCCGGCTTTCTGAGCGACATGTTCACATGGCTTGCCTTCTTCGGTATCTCCGCGGTCGCCGCGTACAGCGTCTTCGGCCTGTTCCAGGAGCTTCAAAGGTGGGTCATCAAGGCGATAACGTGAAGATACAAGCATTGAATGCTATGCAAAGGCGACTGATAAGCGATGTGGCCGGCAGCGGCAGGAGGGATAACCCACGCCTGCGCTGCGCGCTGATATCAGTCAAGACGATCGCGGTCGTCTTGCCGAGGATGCGCAGCCAAGTGCGAGTCGCGGCGTTAGCTTGGAGTCCTTCGGCGCGTCTGCTTGCGCGACATCGCCCGGCGAGCCGATTCACTCCCGAGGCAACTGACTCCCGTGATTGGACTCTTGCTACGCTTCCGCTACCTGACGGCCGCTCTGACCACCGCGCTGTTGATCGTGCTGGTGTTCTTCGGCAAGAAGGTCGGCTATGAACAATCGATCGGCTCGTTCTTCGCCGATGACGACCCTTACATGGCGGTTTATCAAAAGGCGGCGAATTCGTTTGGCGACGACAACTTCGTGTTTCTGGCTTATGACGACCCGGACCTCGTCACTCCGCGCGGGCTGGACCGGGTGGCAGAGCTTGCGGCTGCGGTGGGTCCCGATCGGATCGCCGGCGTCATGCGGGTCGAATCGCTTGACGCCATGCCGCTGGTCTGGTCGCTGGATGATATCCTGATTGCACTGGATCGCCTGCCCGCGCTGGCCCGGAACCTGGCCTTGAACACGGCCAGGCGGACGATCAAGAACGTCGATCTCAAGACCAATGCGCTGACGGTCGGCGGAGCGGTACGGGCCGCCGATCCGCCCGCGCAGCAGGTGCTCAGGGCCCGCTTGAGCCATCATCCCATCTTTCGGGGCACGTTGATCGACGCGACGGGCACGACCACGGCCGTCGTGGCGCGGCTGCGCAAGACGCAAGAGCACAATGTGATCGAGACGATCAAGTCGTTGCGAGCCGCGGCCGATCGGTTTGCGGAGAAGCACGGGCTGGGCCGGCCCGCGGTGGTGGGACCACCCGTTCTTCTGGCCGATGGCTTTGCGGCCATCGAGGTGGACGGCCGACGGCTCGCGGTCGTGGGCATGATCTTGATCGCGCTGGTGACGCTCTCGGCCGTGCACAGCGTCTGGTGGGCTATCGTGCCCATGATCGCGGGCTGGACGATCTGGCTGGCGACCGAGACGCTGCTGCACGTTTTCCACATCAAGCTGTCGCTCTCGGGAGGCCCTTTGGTCGCGCAGATCATCGTGCTGACCATGCCGGCGGCCAGCCACCTGGCCATCCACTTTCGCGACGACCGCCGCCGCCAGGCCGATCCCTCCATCGCCGGCCGGTTGACCCTGCGCGGCGTCGCATCGCCGATCATCTGGACGGCGATCACCGGGGCCATCGGCTATGGCGCACTGGTCACCAGCAACCTGGTGCCAGTGCAGCAATTCGGGGCGATCCTGGGAATCTGCACGCTCTGTTCGGCGCTTCTTGTCATGGTGATCTCACCGCTCGCGATGATGCCGCCCTTCCCGCTGGAGATTCCCGTGCGCGAGGGTTCTCGCTCCCGGGTTGGCGCTGCGATGAACCGCTTGACGTTCTGGGTTTTTCGCCATCCGGGGGCAATCCTGATCGTCGTGACGCTCGTGGTGGCGCCGCTCTCGCTGGGAATCCTTGGCTTGCGTTACGAGACCAACTACATCAACCTGTTCCGCCGCGAGACCCGAGTCGTCCGAGATTATGGCGTGGTGGAGTCGAAGCTGGGAGGGATCGGCCTGGTCGAGCTGGTGGTTCCCCTCGGCGATTCGATCACGCCCGGGACGCTGGCCGAACTTGCCAAGGTCGAGGAACGGGTGAAGGCGATCCCCGTGACCGACCCGAGGTCCATCGCCCAGGTGCTTTCCCTGGCCACGGTCCTCGATCCCGAAGGTCGCGTCGCGGCCTTACCCGAGGAGGCCCAGGCACGCATCCTGCGGAACAAGCTCGAGCTGATCGCCCTGTCTCCACAGGCGCAGCTCTTGCGAAGTTTCTGGAATTCGCAGACCGGTGAGGCCCGGATCCTCGTGCGCTTGCTCGAGCAGCAGCCGGCCGCCACCAAGGCCCGGATCTTCCGCGAGGCCGAGGCTCGAGCCCGCGCCGAGTTCGGGCCATCGGCGTTCTTGACGGGTCTTTCTTATCTCATGACCCGGACCACCGAGGGGGTCATCGCCACCCAGTGGACCACGTTTTTCTGGTCGGCGCTGGGGATTTTATTGATGTTGACACTGGCCTTCCGGAGCCTGGTGCTGGCGATCCTGGCAATCCTGCCGACCATGCTCTCGGTTGCCCTGGTTCTGGGACTGATGGGCTGGTTGTCGATCAAGCTCGACATGGCCACGGCACTGGTGGCCAGCGTGGCGCTCGGGCTCTCGGTGGACGACACCTTCCACTGCCTGATGCAGTTTCACCGTGAGCGCAAGCATCGGGGTTTCTCGCAGAGCCTGTTCGACAGCTACAAGGTCTCTGGCCCGGGCGTGATCCTTTCCAGCCTGGCCGTGGCGGTCGGCTTCACGGCCCTGCGTGCCAGCGAGTTCGAGCCGTTCGTCAATTTCGGGACGATGGTGGCCATCGCCACCGCCGGCAGCACGGTGGGCAATCTCGTTCTCTTGCCGGCATGCTTGACGCTCGGCCAGCGCTGGCTGACCGGCCGGAAGCCGGCAAAGGCAGTTCTGCCCACCAGGGCGTGAACGGTTCAGGGCGGCAGGGCCGCTTCCTATTTGGAGCCTGAATGGAAACGGGGACAAGGCCATCCTCTCACCTTGGCCGGTGGAACGCCCGGTGGATTGGACCGATCCAGTGAATGCGTCGCTGAGCGCGAAGGAACTGGCGCGGCTGCGAGTGAGCATCGAGGGGGCCGACCTTTCGGTGAGGAGGAGTGGGTGAAGCGGACGGCGAGCGAGTTGAGCTTGGGCCACACAGTTCGTCCGGAGGGCCGGCCATCCAACCCGAGAAACTAGCTGCGTCCCCGTTTCGTACCTCCTTCTTCCGGCCCAGCAGCGCCCCGCCGAGCAGCGACAATCAGTCCAGCCAATTCTCGACTCGCAAGCCCGGCACTCGTTCGAAATCGGTTAGGTTGGCGGACAAGAGAACTGAGTGGTTGACCAGCGCCGTCGCCGCGATTTTCAGATCCCTTGAGCCGATCCGAAGTTTCTGCCTGCGGAGATCGTCAAATTGCCGGGCCGCGGCCTCATCGAACGGCACGATTTCGAAGGCCTCGTAGAACTCGAACAGCAAGGCTAGCTCGCGATAACCGACAACTTGCCGTAGCGCCGACTTCTCCTTGGCGATCACGGCCAGCCAGCCGCGCATCCGTTCCTCGACCGTGACAATGGACACACCGATGACTTCGGATGCCGTCACCGCATTGAGTCGATCAATCATGCGCCGGCCACGTTTACTGTCGGGGTATTTCAGGAACGTCGTATGATCCGTGTCCAGGAGGATCATTCGGCCAACTCTCCACGCCGCGCCGCCTCCCGTTCGGCCTCACGCATCCGCAGGCATTCCTCGTCGACTTCGCGCATGAATTCGCTATCGCGGAACATGCCGACGACATTGCGCCAATCCTTGCGAGAGTGGACGGGCCTCTTCGTCGCAATGATCTTCTCCAAGGCCTCGACTCGTTTGGCAAGGGATTCCAAGGTCAGGTCATTCATTGCCGTCTCCTCCAGGTACTCCAACAATCTCCTCGCATTTTACTTTGCCAGATTCACTTCTTGGAATCCGTCTTTTGGCTTTTCCGTGCCTCCAGTTCCTTCTACACGATGGGGTCAGACCGTCTACCGATGGGCCGGGTAGACCTGGGTGGTTGCCCACCCAGGTCCCCCACAGATCCGGCTCTGTGGGAG
>JBAUOX010000049.1:0-4689 GCA_049579985.1 Isosphaeraceae bacterium
GAGCGACCGCATCGAGGAACTGACCTATCCCCGTGACTTCCCCGATGTCGTGGGTTCCATTACAGACCAGGACATCATGGCCGCCGGGCTGGCCATAGTCTAGAACGCAGTAAACGCACCAGGACGGGGCGGAGCGGTGGGACGATCGATCGATCCTACTGATCCGGCCCTCGACTCTTTACCATGCTCCAGAGAGGAGACCAGACCATGCAACTCACGATCCGGATCACGTGCGACAATGCCGCGTTCGAGGATGACCCCATAGGCGAGATCGAGCGCGTGCTCAAGCAGCTTGTCTTCAGGCTAGGAGAAGATCGCTACGCTTTCCAGCGCGGCACGAGCGGCAAGCTTCTCGATTCCAACGGCAATTCGGTCGGAGACTTCGTGCTCAACGTGCCGAGGACGAACCGGACGGACGGGGCGGACTCGGGAGACGCCGAGGACCTCGATTGACCCCCCTGCCCTGCCCCGCTGAAACGACCACGGCCGAGGCGATCCCGCTGGGGACCTCGGCCGGTTCACTTCACTGGCCTGAACTCCCGGTCGATGATGACCCATAGGTGTAGCGACTTGCAATCATCCGCGTCCAACCTTGGAATCATGCTTGTTATCCTGATCAGCTTATGTGAGATCATGCTCACACTCACTGAGACATGCGCGCAAACTTCGGTTTGTGCTCACATTATGCGGTTTTTTGCATGACGCCCGGAAATAGTTAGGTATCACGCCGTCAAAGCAGCCTCGCGATCTAAGGGCATTTCTATCATTTTAATTATGTGATGTTCATGCAATCTTTAAAGATTTTCATTGAATCCTGGGTTGGCAATGCCGATGATAGGGGGCGCAACCAAGCGGCCGTGGACGTCCGAACTCGCCTCGAAAAACATCGACGAAGAGAGGAGTTTTACCGTGCCCGAGCCAGCGAAAGTGCCCCCCGGGTATGTCTACACGACCCCATACGCGCTCGAGGTCGGAAAGATTGTCGTTTTTGACTTGGGCGCGATGCAGGTGGACATCGATGGGCATGCCTGGATCGACCCATTCGCGATCAATGTAGATCCCGCTATCACGAAGAATGCCGTGCTGTTGGAGAAATTGGAGGACGGCACCATCAAGGTAAACCTCAGCCGGTGTCATGGCCATAGCTGGAGACGAGGTCCCAAGCCCGAGAAAAAGCATGGGCTTGATTGGATCATGGTCTCCGAATTCGTGGGCCACGTGCCGCCGGGGACAGTCTTGCCTGCAAGGTGATCGCCAGGGACTATGCCCGGACCGATCAATCGGACGCGGCCGGGGGTAACAGAGGGATGGTGGTTGGGACTGACGATGTGTGTCACACTCACATCGAGGATCTTCTCGCAACAACCTGGTCGTTGGAGTGTGAGATTCGCACACCGACCCAGGCTTGCCAGGATCGCCCACATCAGGAAGGGCACCAAGGCCGATGGATTCCCGGCCGTCCTGGCTCACCATCGTGCCGTGGCGGCGATGCTGGCCCTCTCCGTGGAGGGTTTTTTGCCTATGCCTTACACCGTGTGGTGTGGGGACACGCCCGTTCGGGCGAGGGAGGACTGCGATGCTCATCCGCGATGTTCTTAATGAGAAGGGCCGACGGGTGATCTCAATCGGCCCCGAAGCGTCGGTCAAGCAGGCGCTGGCTCTCTTCGTCGAGCACAACATCGGCTCGCTGCCCGTTGTCGAGGCTTCAGGGCAAGTGATCGCGATCTTCTCCGAACGCGACGTGCTGTTCGGGGACCATCGCGATTTCGAGCGCTTTCACCACCGGCGCATCGAGGAGATCATGACCTCCAATCCGATCACCTGTGACCCGAAGGATACCTTGGCCGAAGCCATGGGCAAGATGGCCCGGCACCACGTCGGCCAATTGCCCGTGGTCGATGGCAGCGAATTGGTGGGGGTGGTTTCCATCGGTGACCTCGTCAAGTCGCTGAACGAGCAGGTCGAGGCTGAGAACCGGCATCTGATGGATTATCTCCGCGGGCGGTCTTGAGACGCACCGCGGATCGTCCAATCCAATGTGGTCTATGGCAGCGATTCGTGCTTTTTATTCACACATCTCAGATAACGTACTGATCTGACTATATAATGATTGTCACACATATAAAGTATAGAGCACGGTGCCAAGCGATTCGTTAAACCCGCGGCCGGGTGCGGGCGCAATATCGGTAGGCCGGTGGCACGATCCGGGAGAGGATGCGATTTATCCTCGGACGCGATGGCCGGCGCGCAAACCCACGGCATCAGTGCCGTGCCCCTCTCGGACCGATGGCACGCCTCGGTTCCCTCCGGTACCCCTGCCCGATCCTTGGCGTACGGTCCTGCTCCGTCGATCGGGATACCCCTCAGACGATCGGTTGCACCAGGGCTTCGCCGGGGTCAGGGGACCCAAGTTGCCGCATGATCAATACGGCACCGTCAATGGCTACCGACGATGTAGTCTCGATCGCTGGTATGAAGAATTCATGGCGCGCCAGTAAGTTATGTACTCCACGGCGGGGACCGTGGCGTCAGCCGCAGACTGCCCACGAGGGCGAACGGATCGAGAATAGGGGGCGTGGGCAAGATGGGTGAGGTCTCATCCCCAAGATGACCCTTTCGGGCTTCGCAATTCTCGGCGTTATTTTGGATTCTCATCGACTAAACCGATCAATGGCAATTATTGAATTAGATGATAAATGCATTCAGTGTAGAAGAATGTCGAAAACACCGGGATTTTCGATGTTTTGGTCGTGCCGCAGACGGCACTTGACTTGGACAGGGAGGCTATCAACGCCCTCACCATCGCTGAGACTTAGGGGATGATTGCCCACCTTCTTACGTTCTTAATCGAAATTCTTTTGCATTTGTTCCCCAACGGTGCTAAGGTTCCTCTTGGCTGGAGTGATCTACTGCCTCCAGCAGCGCCAAGGAAGACACAACACGAGAGGAGTACTAGGATGTCCACTATGCTGACGGACCTTATACAACAGTTGCACGACGTTCACACCTATCACCCCGGCAATGACGGGCGGTTGATGGTGGCGGTGCCCACTACGCCCCACACCGTGGAACAATTCGAGGTGGGCGAAGTCCACCATGACGGACCATCGGTGATCCTGTGCTGCCAGCCCCTCCAGGACGAACAGGCCAGGCCACAGGAAGAACAGCCCATGCCCCCTACGAGAAAATCCCGGACTCACGTCCATAACGACTACGCGGATCTGTCCTGACGCAGTTGGCGGGCTCAGCGGCGGACCGCCGTCGAATCGTTTAGTGTTCGCCCCGGTGAATCGCCTACGCATCCTCCAGATTGCCGGCGGGATCCGACTGATCGTTCTTGGGCATCGGGCATCCACGTTGGCTCGGCGTGAGCACTCCCAACCTGCCGGACTCAATAACCCCGGCGAGATGACCGTGAACTCACGGCTAATGCTGCAATGTAGCCGATCGGTTGCCCCTGTCGAAAGACAACAACCGACTGACCGACCTTCACGAGACCTGGCGTGCGGAACCGCCACTTTGTCCGGCCCAAAGTGGCGGTTCCCATTGCCCTTCAAGTGAACGATGAGGTGGCGGCTCTCACGTTACCGACCTGGCATCAGCCTGGTCCCTTTTCCCCACCCAGAGCGAGTGCCGATGCGCCCTTCGGACATGGGAACGTGAGAAGCACCAGTCGGGCCAATCCCCGAGTTGGCCTGCTCCCCATTTCTTGGTCCAGTGATAATGGGAGTCACCTGTTCGTTGATTCAGTAGACGAGGGATCGAGGAGCATGGGGTCAGGAATGGCGGTTCCTGAGCCCGTAAGTCTCTGCCTTCATGTCACTTACGCACAAGTACAAACGAATAACTTAGGAGTTAGTCTCAACGCGGTGTCTTGACTTACGAATTGGTATGGAAAGAAGACCTCCTGCGCCCGATCCTATGTCTGTCCAGGACACGTTCAAGCGACACGGAGGTCTCTCGTGTCACACTCTACCACGGCCCGGTTGCGGCACCAGATCTTTCGCCTGAACCAAGGAGAGCAAGCCGATCTCGATTTCGGTTTGGGCGAGATTCTTCCCCCCGAAGACCTCACGCTGATCCTCACGGAGGAAGGGGCCACCTGGAAAAGCATCATCTACACCCCCTTGTTGACGACCTGGGCGTTTCTCTGGCAGATGCTCAGTCCGGACCGGTCGTGCCGTGCCGCGGTCAAGCGGATTGCCGCGTGGTTGAGCTCCCAGGGCAAGAAACTCGCCAACGACGAAGACGACCCGTACATCAAGGCGCGGCAGCGACTGCCCGAAACGGTGCCGCTGTGGCTGATGAAGCACATTGGTCGGCGCTGTCATGAGCGGGCTGAGAACGCCTGGCGCTGGTGCAATCGGACGGTCAAGTCAGTCGATGGTTCAATGGTGAGCATGGCCGACACGTCCGCCAATCAGGCAGACTATCCTCAGAGTCGGTCTCAGGCCCCCGGATTGGGCTTTCCACTGGCGCGGTTGGTCGTCGTTTTCTGCCTGGCAACGGGGGTTGTGTTGGAGTCGGCGATCGGCCCTGCCCGTAGCAAGAAAACCGGGGATAACACCCTGTTTCGCAGCCTTTGGGACAGCCTGGACCCGGGCGACGTCGTCCTGGCTGATCGTTGTTATTGTTCCTATTTTGATATTGCGATGTTGAAGCGGCGGGGCATCGATGTCGTGTTCCGCC
>JBAUOX010000050.1:0-8755 GCA_049579985.1 Isosphaeraceae bacterium
TCCTCCGGCAGCACTCAGTTCTGGTTGACCTCCGGGCTGAGTGGGACTGAACCCATGAGCGCGGAAGCAGGCAAAGGGACGCCCGGCAGCGACCTTACGTCGTCCGCTGGGACCGCGGGTGTGCAGAACGGGCCGCGGTCGGGGGATGGTTCGGTCGGGTCAGCCGGCGGTTCCGCGTCTGACCAAGGCTCTGCCCACACCGGCGAAGCTCCGTCTGAAACACAGGGAACGAGCCAGACCGCGGACACCGGTTGGGCAGGGCAGTTCACGATTCATCCCGACTGGTTTGGAGTGGGAACAGCGAAGGGTCGTACCGGCCGAGTCGATCCGGCGGATGGTGCGTTTCAGTTCCGCATGCGTGCCGCTGACCCTGCAGAAACGAACCGAGCATCCGCGGGCCAGGTTTCGTCCAGTGCGAGCGGAAGCGGCGCCTTGCAGCCTGCTGTGACTGCCGCGGACGCAACCAGCGGATCGCGTTTCCCGAGCAACACGCAGGGAAAAGGCACAACGGATACGACCGCCCCCGTGCCATCCCTGGCCCCGTCGAGTCCCACTGTCTCGAGCCAGCAGGCGGTGACACCGCTGGGGCAGTCGGGCTCGGTTTTGTCGAGCCAGGCAAGCCAGGTGGCATCGAACCCACAAGGATCCGCTTCTTTGGCCCCGTCGAGTCCCACTGTCTCAAGCCAGTTGAACCCCGCTGGCGCCGCGCAGATGCCGGCGGGAACGCCGGGAGTCTCCTCGAGCTCGGCACTGCCCTCAAGCTCCGCGGGGGCTACGGCCGGAACGGCGACACCTCAGTCGGGAGGCTCCACGCCGCCAGCGAGCGTTGCGGGGCCTGCGGGTGCGGCGAGCCAGGGCTCAAATCCACCTTCCAACAGTTCTGCGGTCACCCAATCGCCCCAGCCTTCCTCCCCGTCAATGGTGTCGGTTGCACCGGCAATTGCGTCAGTGGTGTCAAATCCACCGGCAACACCCGCAGTCAACAACGCGAACTCGAGCAGCGCTCCGGTTACGAACACGCTGGGGGCACAGTTCCTGATCTCTCTGTCGCCGAGCCTGAGCAACGTGCTGGGCGGGGCCGGCAGTACGGCTGGGCCAACGAGCAATCCGGTCTCCACCACGAGCGCCATGAGCGCCCTCTCAACCGGTGGAACCTCTTCCAGCACCCCTCTGTCAGGCTCGCCGGCGAGCTCCAATCTGCCACTTCCCTCGGTCGAAATGGCGAGTCAAACCCTGGTGAATCCCGCGCCGGACGCGACCTCCACAGGCCTTGTCATGGGGATCTTGCCCCAGAACATTCCCGAGCCGCGGGTTCTGGACATGCTTATGGCGATTGTGACCGTTCTCGCTCTGAGGCATGTGTGCGGGCACGGCGTTCCCGGCTTTTGGTCGGCCCGCGGCTCTTCAATCGGACAGCGCGACGGCGACCTGTGCAGCAAGGCGGGCGTTGGAGACGATTGACACCCCCACAGCTAAGCTGGGGAATTCTCAGTTCGACGTGGACTGCTCTCAATGCGAGAGTCTTACACCCACTCCCTGAGCGTTCTCTCTTGACGAGAAGGTTCCCGCGTCCTTGGGCGATGACCGTGGATTCCAGGAAAACCAAAGGCCGGTCAAGCGGCAATGCGGTTCCGGGTGCCAGTGGAGTCCAGCTTTTCATTGCATCCATGGTGTCGCCAATTCGGGTGCTCTTACGAGATTTCCGTTGTTCGGTTTCAATAGCGTGCAGCATTCAACGCGCGGATCTCGAGGCCGATCATGGGTTGTAATGCTTGGCGGAGACCGGTGATGTATGTGTGTCTGGGTTGGAAAAATCTCCGCTTCGCATCAGGTTCATGTCCGGGGTCTGGACGTGAAAGAGTAATATATTTAGGCGGTATGCGCCAAAATTCAGGATCGAGGCAAGTCGGTGTGACGCCGTCCAATGAAGACGCCGTCTAATGAACAGAGACATCGACCAGACCTGGAATCTCAGGTAGGAGTGGGGAGCCACCGAATTTACGAAATTCCCCCGTCCACCGCTCACACTTTTCCGGCCTCAACGTATCAGATGCAGGATGGTAATTCATCGAGGCCGCCGAGGCGAACACGATGGCAATCGAGCCCATGCTCTCACGGAAGAGATCCGCGGGGGATACGACGCGCGTCATACGAGAGTCCCGGAACGAAGCGATGCGAGTGATACTGGAAGTACTACAAGGTTCGCGCAAGGGCCGTTCCTTCATGTTCGACCGCCACGATACATTCATCGTGGGCAGATCGCGCTTCGTCCATTGCTCGATGCCCGAGGACATGGCCCTTTCGCGTGATCACTTCATGGTGGAGATCAATCCACCCCTGTGTGAATTACGTGACCTGGGAAGCACGAACGGAACGTTTGTGAACAATCAGCGAGTGGACCGCATTCGTCTGGCCTCGGGCGATTTGATCGCCGCGGGCCAGAGCGTGTTCCGCGTCAGGGTCGATCAGATTCCGCTTTCAAGCAGTGAAGCGGGCTCGCCCTCGGCTCCGAGTTCGCGATCCGAGGCCGATGGTCAAACAGCCATAAAGTGCACCGGTTGCGGAACACCGGCGCCGCAGGATCTCACGATCGCCGGCCCGCTCCAGGACGACGCCACCGAGGTGGTTGAATGGTGGTGCTCGTTTTGCCGCTCCGAATTGGCGGCCTTGCCCCAGCCGGTGCCGCATTACACGACATTGCGTGAGATCGGTCGCGGCGCGATGGGCGTGGTCTACCAGGCGCGGCACAACCAGACCGGGCAGATGGTCGCCCTCAAGCTGATCATGCCCGAGACGGCGACCACCCGCACGGCCATTGATCGCTTCTACCGCGAGATGTCGGTCATCAGCCAGTTGCGGCACCCCAACATCGTCGAATGGTACGAACAGGGAATGACCCGGGGACAGTTCTGGTTCGCCATGGAGTATGTCGCGGGATCGAACCTCGAGGCCCTGGCCAAGAATCGGCCCGGCCGTTACCCGACCAACCAGGCGTGCCGGCTCACCTGCCAGATCCTCAAAGGGCTGGAGCAGGCCCACCGGATGGGTTTCGTCCATCGCGATGTCAAACCCGAGAACGTGCTGATCGCCCACACCACCGAGGGCCTGCTCGCCAAGCTCTCGGATTTCGGCCTCGCCAAGAGCTTTCGCGGCGTGGGTCTCTCAGGGCTCACCTTCTCTGGCGAGATGCGCGGCACCGTGCCGTTCATGCCCCCGGAGCAGATGCTCGATTTCAAGACCGTCACGCCGCTGGCCGACCTTTACGCCACGGCCGCAACGTTATATTACATGCTTACATGCAAGTATATTTACGATGAGCAGGCAGGTGGCGGCGACCTGATCCGCATGCTTCTGGAAGAGCAGCCCGTGCCGATCCGCACCCGGCGTCCCGATGTTCCGCAGCCCCTGGCAACGGTCATCGGGCAATGCCTGGCGCGTGATCCCAAGGAACGCCTCACCGATGCCAATTCGATGCGGCGGGCGCTCAAACCCTTCTGCTGAATCGCGCGGAGCGAGATTCCCTTCTCGCCCCGCGAGTTGTGCTGATCGTTCTGCCTCGGCGGGCTGATGCTCTGGTTCAGACGAGGATCATGGTCGATTTGCGTTCGCCCAGGATCGGCGTCGGGTCGACGTCCAGCCAACGGCGGATGAGCGACGCGTAGAGGTCGCGGAAATCGACGGCGAAACGGGGATCGCCGGTCTCGTCGAGAGCGGTGGTTCGCCCGATTCCTCCTTGAATCGCGAGGGAAGTTCGGCTCCCGACCCGAGTCGATGCGCGGCGACGCTGGCCAGCGACTGGGCCGCCACCTTCCGCCCCTGCACGACCAGCGGCATCGACCCCTGCCCGACATTCATCTGGACAGCCAGGCGCGCACGGGCCGGTGTCACCAACTCGACTTGACCCTCGCGCCAAGCCTGCTATAAGTCTGCGAATTCCCCTCTCGTTGCGTCATCTCTCGAGTGCGTCGGGGAACCGATCCCGTCGTTCGTTCGTGCACGTCGTGGCGTCGTCTACCGGTGGTCGCCGTACCAGGATGGTCGGCCCGGTCGATGGATCACGGATGAGGAGCCATTCCACGTGACCGCTCGTAAAAAGAATTCGCTTTTCCGACGACTCATCTACTTTGTGGTGATGCTCGTCACCGGCGGCGGTGCCGGCGTCGGAGGCTGGGCTCTCAAGGACCATCCCAGGATTCAGGCCTTGATCGGCATGGTCACGGGTAAGGCCGAGGAACCCGGAGCCGATGGATCCGACCTCAAGAGCAAGCTGACTTCAGCCGTCGCGGGCGTGCTCCAGGACGACCCGCGCCAGCCGGGGCTGTACAAGGTCAAGATCACCGAGATCCAGCTCGACCCGAAGCTTTTCAAGACCGGCCACACGCTCGATATCCAGGCCCGCGTCCTCAAGATCGACGGCCAGGGTAGCGAGCTCGTCGTCTGGGAGAGCAAGACGTACGGCGAGAACCTCGCAGTCGCGGGCAAGGACGATTTGACCGCCGCATTTGTCAACCGCCCCTTCGAGATCGACTGGTCCCCCGGCGACAAGGTCGTCGTCGAGGTCTGGGACCGCAAGGGCATCCTCTTCGAACGCAGGGAACTGAAGATGGCTCTCCCCGAGCCAGGCGTCTTCCCGCTGGCCTCCGGCACTCATGCCCTGGAGGTCTCGGGGCGAAGCGGGTCGGAGCTCGACTCCGAGCTGAACCGGATCGTCCTGCAAAGCCAGCGCGTGGGCGGCTCTCAGGCTCGCCGCGGCGGAGATTCCCGGACCGACGACCCGAGGCAGGTCGCGGAGCGACCTATTGTTATCAGGTGAACGCAAGGAGACCACGGCGTGACCACCCGCGTGTCCCTCGATCGCTTTGAAGGCAAGAACAAATCGATCGCCGTTCTCCTGACCGAC
Source organism: Isosphaeraceae bacterium (assembly GCA_049579985.1). GTDB lineage: Bacteria > Planctomycetota > Planctomycetia > Isosphaerales > Isosphaeraceae > Aquisphaera. Next base: position 4,901 of record JBAUOX010000050.1, read on the forward strand.
GACGGCGAGTCGATCAACCTACCCAGGGCGCTGCTGCCCCCCCGCGCGAAGGCCGGCGACGTTCTCTCGCTGACGCTCGCAGCCGACCCCGAGGAAACCCGCAAACTGGCCGAGCAGACCCGGCACGTCCAGAAGGACCTCGAGAAGACGGATCCCGGAGGCGATATCAAACTGTAACGTTCCCACCCCTGAAGGGTGTGGGCTTTGACACTGGGCCAGCCCCACATCGTGTGTGGGCCCTGCCCGCGCCTTCAGGCTCCGTTACACAAGCCCCAGGCCATCTTGCGATGGCTTTGCGAAGCACCTCACGGCGAGTTCACCGCCCGATAGCTGTTGGCTCCCTTCGGGAGTGTCTTCGAGCCTGACCTGATCCTACCGGGAACGGCCCGGTATGCAAGAGACGTTCATTTTTTCAACATGCGAAGGCGCGGCTTCCTCCCACCCCTCAAGGGCGTGGGCTTCCGCCGCGAGGAAACCTGTGATTCACAAGCCTGAAGCGCAAGCGAAGGTCATTCCACGACTTGTGAAGGCTTGCAGGTTTCTGCGTCTCCTGGTCCTGGTCGGGCTGGTCCTTGCCGGCCCGGCCTCGCCAGGCTTCGCCCAGCTCTTCTCGGGATGGTCAGGCGGGGCCGCCAAGCCCCTCGTCATTGATTTCCTCGACATCGGCCAGGGCGATTCGATCCTGATTCGCTCTCCGGAAGGCAAGACGGCCCTGGTGGACGCCGGGCCCGCCCGCGACGCCGCGGCCAAGCTCCTGAAGCGCAAAGGGATCACCGCGCTGGACATCGTCATCGTCTCGCACCACCATAGCGACCACTACGGAGGCATGGACCAGGTCGTCCGCAACTTCAAGCCCAAGTACTTCATGGCCACCGGCTCGTCGCATACGACCAAGGGCTATTTGACACTGTTACAGACCGTGAAGGCCGAGGGCATCACGGCCGTCGCGCCCACCGCCAAACCGCGGAAGATCGAGCTCGGCACGGTGCTCCTGACCGTCTTCCCCCAGCCCCCGCTAGACCGCCAGGAAGAGAACAACAATTCGATCGGCATCCGCCTGGAATACGGCAAGTTTTCGGTCCTCATGACCGGCGACAGCGAGACCGACGAACGGCAGTGGTGGCTGGCACACAATTCCAGCCTGATTCGCGACTGTACAATCCTCAAGCTCGCCCATCACGGCAGCCGCAACGGCACCGACCAGCGCTGGCTCGACCTGGTTCAGCCCGAGGCGGCCGTCGCCAGCCTGGGCGCGGGAAACGACTACGGCCACCCACACTCCGAGACGATCTCTCTGCTCCGAAAGAACGAGATCCCTTTCCTGCGCACCGACCAGCGCGGCACCATCACCATCGTCAGCAACGGCCGCACCTGGAACATTGTCAACTCCGGGCTCGCCCGCCGTGGCGGCTCGCGGAAGGCTGACGCCGTAGCAGCCGGCTCGAGCGACGACGAGCCAGGCGCGAATCCCTCTTCCTCGGAGTCAAGATCGCGGCGACGATGAGCCTGGCCTCGATCGCCCTTCCCCGATCGGGGCATGGCCGCTATGATCATGCACCCAGGAGGGGAACGCGTCAGCCTCGATCTCGCTCACGGAGGAGCCAGCGATGCCGCTCCCGACCAACTCGAACGTCCGGCGGAGCGCTGGCTCGGGCCTCTGGATAGGCCCCAGCACGGGCCCTTTCCATGACCCGAGCAACTTCAACGAGGTCTTCCTGGGCGCCTTTCGCCGCGATGTCCTTTCCTTCTATCCAGGCAGCCGGATCGAGCGCGAGCCGGCCGTGATCGTGGCGGGCTCGACCGCCCCGGCCACACGTGTCTCTCCCACGTTCGCCCTCGATTTTCAGCTTGACGAGGAAAGCGGCGGTTCGCGTGATTCGGTGCGGGTCGCGCTCTTCGGCGTCTGGTATCGCCTGAGCGTTCCCAGAAGCCTGGGGCTGGGACCACGCGACCACGATCTGATCCGAGCGGTCGGCAGGGTCATGGAGCTGCACCACCAGGTCCTCTTCCGCTGGTCGCGCGTATCGCTCCTGCAACTGCGACGTGGGATGCCCGAGGACCACTACATCGCCGCCGCTGTCGATCCTTCGGCCTATTCGAGTGCGGCATCGTCCCCCAGCCGGATCGCCGAGGCGATCCTGACCCTGCGGACCATGGCCCTCTCAACCTATGAAAACCGCCGGGTCACCACCGGGACGCTGATCATCGGCACGGGTTCCCGCAGCGCAACGGACCAGCCTCGCGCGATCCGCGACACGTCCCCCGAGGCTCTCACATTCGGCGTCGAGCTGACCGGACTGAAGACGCTGCACCGACTTTGCGACGGCCGCAGAACGGTCTTTCTCGTGGACCAGCAGGGCAGGCTCACCGATCTGGTGGACATCCGGCACTGGGCCATCCACGAGTCCCACACCCAAGATGAGCCGCCCAGACCTGAAAGTGAGGATGAGCCGGAGACGGAGACGGAGACGGAGACGGTTCTCTCGGTTCCGTGTCCCAGGGTTTACATGTTTCATGCGCTGGCCACGCGGACCGGCGGCCATGTCTGCCTGGTGCTCAGCCCAAACCAGGAGATCAAGGTGTTCGCCGGAGGAGTGCAAGCGTTTGTCTTCGCCCACGGCCGCTGGCGGGTGCTCGACCCGGAATCGAAGTTTGCGCTCTGGGAAGGGGCGGTAGCCAATCCCCGGCTGGCCCGCGTGCTCTTTCAGACGGCGCTCGACCTTGCCGAGGAGCGTCAGGGAGGCCTGCTTGTCGTCGTCTCCGACCCCGCGCGGGCAATCGGCCGGCTGATCGCTCCTCATGACGTGCTCGAGTTCGAGCTCGACCTCGACCCCCAGCCGGGCTCGACCGCGCTTACAGATGCGATCGATCGGGAATCTCCGGCGCGGCCGTTTTCGCTCTTCGGCCTGACGACCCAGCCCGAGACTTCCCCCGGCGAGGCTGTCCCTTCTGACCCCGTTGATATCCCGATCCCCGCTCTCGTCGAGCCCTTGTCCAAACGCTCGGTCCATTACCTGGCGCGGGGTGGTTCGGTGACCAAGCTCGACGCCGCCGTGCTCGAGGCCCTGGCCGGTCTCGACGGCGCCCTCGTCGCCGATTCCAACGGCCGGCTGCTCGCCTTCGGCGCGATCCTGCGCCACGATGCGCACTCCCTCTCCGGCGGCGATCTCGCATCGCCCCCCGCCCTTGCCGAAGGCGCCCGCACCACTGCCGCCCTCGTCGCCAGCCGCTTCGGCCCCGTCCTCAAGATCAGCGAAGACGGCATCGTCTCGTGCTTCCTCGACGGGGCGAGAGCGTGGGACTTGTGAGGGTGAGCGAGGTGGCAAACCGGTTGTCTGTTTGTGTTTTGCGAACTAAAATTATGCCTGTCCCTGGCTCTGGGCTGTTTTGGATCTGGGTCATCTCATGGCAGCGAAATCGCGTTATTCGTTAAAGGGCAGGACCCGTGGTTCCTATCTCGAGCTAGTCCTCGCCTTTCCTCTGGCTTCCATCAAGTCTGAAGATCAACTTGTGGCAGCGCAGGAGGTCATGGATCGCCTCCTTGCCAGGGGTGTCCTGGATGCCGGAGAATCGTTGTACCTGGACGCGCTCAGCGACCTCGTCGCCTCCTATGAGGATGAGCACCACGTCATCGGGCCTACTTCGGATGCCGACATGCTCCGTCACCTCATGGAAGCAAAGGGTGTCTCGCAAGCGGATCTGAGCCGGGAGTCAGGGACCTCCAGGTCCACCGTTTCCGAGGTGCTCGCTGGCAAGAAGCCCTTGAGCCGACAATTGATCCGGAAGCTAGCCAGTTATTTCCAGGTCGACGCGAGCCTTCTCGCTGGCAACTTCTGACCTATCCAAGTTGTGGCA
>JBAUOX010000051.1:0-3104 GCA_049579985.1 Isosphaeraceae bacterium
TTCGGATCAAGAGAGGATTTCATTTATCTGTTGTCCTGTGTTTGGACTGTCAAGACCGATTCGGAACGAGTTTTTGTCGTTAGCATCTTACCCGGTCGCTCGTATTCTCCTTAGATTACCGAGGTGATATCAAATTATGCGCATCTAGTATACGTGTGGCCACCTTCAAAGGGCTGGCTCAAGGCACCCCATGCCCCATGCCACTCGCTTCACGCAAGCAATTTCTGTCCAGAGGCTTATATTTGACAGGGAGGGCTACGGCCCCAGGCTAGACGGACATGGATGGATGGATTCCAGGGAGATGACACACTGTTCTTGTTAAAGAATATGCCCTTTTCGTAGAATATGGATCATGTACGACGGGCTGTATTACACGGCCCTTAAACAAGAACTCTAACGAGGCTCCGCCTCAGACCGACGAGCCATGCTACAATGGACGACGACCATAGCGGGTGACCGGGCGTTGAAGATTGCATCCCGTTAAGGGCGACGGCAAGAACTTACGCGTTCCACGCGATTTGTGCTCCCGAGTTTTCGGGACACCGCCCTTTTCAGGGCAACCGCCGTCACATGCACGATTTATCATCCGAGTCTTCTCGCGTTCAAATCCGCCCAAGACGCCTTGGCGACTTGGGGAGGGGAATTTGTTGGCAATCTCGGGCTGAAACCCAAAACTTGACTCAAACGCTATGAGTTTTGGGATTCAAGTGCCCTAGACGGGCGTTCCGATGCGTGCTGGGCAGTATGTTCGCCAGGTAGAGGGTTATCGGGCTTTCATCCCCGCCCCGCTGCCACCCCAGCCACTGCCGCAGATCGATCAGAAGACGTTGAACCTTCTGTCGAGAGCAGACCTGGCGCTGGGACGGCTGGACGGGGTGACTTCTATCCTGCCCAATCCCGACCTGTTCGTAGCGATGTTCGTCCGCCAAGAGGCGGTCCTCAGTTCACAGATCGAAGGCACACAGAGCACCCTAGAAGACGTTCTTCAGTTTGAGGTGGATGAAAAGGGGGCCGACCTTCCGAAGGACATCGGCGAGGTCGTCAATTACGTCAATGCGATCAAATTCGGGCTGCAGCGGCTCCGAGACCTCCCCCTCAGTCTCAGACTGATCCGTGAGATCCACGGGCGGTTACTCCAGGGTGTGCGGGGAGGCGAACGGACTCCAGGTGAATTTCGCCGCACGCAGAACTGGATCGGGCCAGCGGGGTGCAACCTCCACACGGCGACGTTCATCCCGCCCCCGGTACATGCCATGAACCCATCTCTGGACAACCTGGAACGCTTTCTCCACGACACCGATTCTTTCCCAGTGCTGATCCATTGCGCCTTGGCCCATGCCCAGTTCGAGACGATCCACCCGTTCATCGATGGCAACGGTCGTGTCGGTCGCCTTCTCATTACATTTCTGCTCTGCCAGCGAGAGATCCTCCAGCAGCCCCTGCTGCACCTGAGTTCATACCTCAAGGCACGGCGGGCCGAGTATTACGACCGCCTGATGGCGATCCGTGTTTCGGACGATTGGGAAGGCTGGATCAAGTTCTTCCTTCGAGGTGTTTTCGAGGTCAGCCAAGCGGCGACGGCAACCGCTCGAAAGATCCTTGAACTTCGAGAGAAGCACCGTCAGCTAGTGAAAGTTCCCGCCCTCCTCGACTACCTCTTCGAACAACCGCTCGTCTCGATCAACATGGTCCAAGCCCGGCTCGGCTGCGGCTACCCGACTGCCAGTAAGTACGTCGAGCAGTTCGTTGAAGCGGGTATCCTTGAAGAGACGACGGGATATCAGCGGAATCGGCGGTTTCGGTACGACCCCTATCTCTCGCTCTTCGAGTCGCCCGACTTCGCCCCCTTCACGGCGGTAGACGAACCGATTGCGGACACCCAGAAGACCGAGACTGAGGAAGGCAATCCAACGTGAATCAGGAGCCGAAGGTTGTCGGTGGTCTGGTATCGGAATCTCTGCGGGGTTTGATCACCCGGCAGGTCGAAGACCACGCCCTGGTCATCTGGTACGATCCAGAAAAACATTACGGAAATGTCGCCGAGACCTTGACCCTTCCGAAAACGAGCATTGCTCAGTACAACGGCTCCTTCTTCCAACTTCGACGTGAGATCGATCCCCTGCTCAACGACATGCAACCGCCCCGCTTGCTCGTCTACGTCCCGATGGACCAAGGCGAGACCGACCACTCCCTCGCCGAACTCGAAGCGGCGGGTGTCGTCGTCCAGCCGGGACAGCAGCCACCGAGCCGGAACACTCGCCTCTCCCTCGTCGCCCGCAATGCCCTGCGCCCCCTTCGAGGTGACGCCAACGCCGCCGAGATCGAGAAGCATGTCGAGGCGGGCAAGCTGAGCCTCGCCGACCTGGATGCGATCAGTGAGAAGAAGGACAGTGGGGTTCTCTCTCTCATCTTCGGCACCAGCAACGCCCAGGAAACCGCTCTCAGTTTCGTTGCAAGCAGTCGCTTCGACGCTGATATCGAGAAGCGGTCAGCCACCGGGGAACTCGCTGATCTCCTGCGGACCACCTTGGAGTGCGACCTCCCCGGCAAAGCCCCATTGTCCGAAATGCGAGACCGGTTGGCACGCCACGTCCTGCTAACGGATCTCGTAGTGGGTCTTGGCTCGTCACTTCCCGCCTCTCTATCCTCACTCAAGGTCGCATTTGCACTCGCTGCCCGAGATGCCTGTAAGGATCTAACTCGGACCTGGCGGCTGCGTCGGGATGTTCGGGACAGCTACGTCACCGCCGCCCGCAAGATCGAGCAAGAGTCTTCGCTAGGGCATATCGAGTTCATCCCCGGCACGATCGCCGATGTCGAGACCTTCCCGTGCCTTGAGCGGGCGCTGCTCCGACAAGTCGAGGAAGCCCTTCTGGAAGGTGCGAACACCGACCTGCTCGACCTTGCTACGTCCCGCCAGTCCCGCTTCTGGTCTGAGGTCACCCCGACGATCCAGGCCCACTGGGCGCTGCTTGCCACCGCCGCCCAAGCGCTGCTGGAGGCGGATCGGCTCGCCAAGGCCCTGAAGGACGCCCCCAAGACGGTCGCTGGGCTCATCCATGCCAGCCCTTTGAAGGTGGCCACACGTATACTAGATGCGCATA
>JBAUOX010000052.1:0-8101 GCA_049579985.1 Isosphaeraceae bacterium
GGGGGCTAGATAGCCGCCCGGCAGGTCCAACTCCACGGCGGCGATGATACCGCAAACACGGACGTCGCGCACCCGCGGATGGCCGCGCAAGGGGGCCAGAGCTGCGCTCCAGAAGAGTTCCATCCGCCGGGGCGCCGGCTGGGGAGCCCCGGTGAGCATCTTCCAGTTGGCGACCGCGACCGCACAGGCCAGCGGGTGGGCCGTGAACGAATGGCCGTGAAAAAAGGTCCGGCCGCGATCGGCCGTGTCCCAGGCGGCCACCAGGGATGGCGCGGCGAGGGTCGCTGCCAGGGGCAGCACCCCACCGGCCAGGGTCTTGGCCGCGCAGATCAAGTCCGGTGCGATCCCAGCCGCCTGGTGTGCCCAAAGGCGGCCGGTGCGCCCACCACCCGTCATTGCCTCGTCAACGATGAAAAGCACGCCGTGCTGGTGCGCCACCGCGGCCAACCGGCTGAGCTCCTCGGCCGAATGCATCCGCATGCCCCCGGCCCCCTGCACCAGCGGCTCGACAATCACAGCGGCCACCTTCCCCGCATGCCGCGTCAGGGCGTCGTCGAGTCGCTCCGCGGACACCGGCACCATTTCCGCGCGAAAAAGCAGCGGCTCGAACCGGCCGAAGAAGAGCGGGTCCCGGCTGACCGACATCGCTCCGAACGTGTCGCCGTGGTAACCGCCCTCCAGACCTACAAACCAGGTGCGCTGCGGTTCTCCCTGGTGGCACCAGTATTGATAGGCCATCTTCAGGGCGACCTCCACAGCGGTGCTGCCGTTATCCGAGAAGAACACCCGGCCTCCAGGCCAGGGAGCCGTGCTCAAGAGGAGTTCGGCCAGGGCGACGGCGGCCGGGTGGGTGACGCCGGCGAAGTGGACGTGGTCCTGCGACTGGGCGGCCTCGTGGAGCGCGGCCATCAGCACAGGATGCCGGTGTCCGTGAAGGATCGTCCACCAGGAGGAGATGGCGTCGATGACCCGCTGTCCGTCGGCCAACCACAGGAATTCGTCTTCTGCGGCCACGGCGACCAGGGGGAGGTCGGGGTCTCGAAGCGAGGTGTATGGATGCCAGACGAACCGCCGATCGCGCTCAAGGATATCCGCGGCGGCGTACTTGGGCGGAGGCGCGAAACGAGTGGGCTCTGCTTCCAGGTCTGTCGTTCCGCCGTCTCGTGGGGACGTTGTCGCCCCCAAAAGGCGGGAGTGCAAAGCCTGGAGCACGCCCGACTGTTCCTGTGCCGCCCGGGCCACCCCTTCAACGTCCCAAGCCGAAGGCAGTTGCAGGCAGAAGAATGCGGCACGGGGCCAGTGCCGACCAAGCTGTTCGACGGCGAATGCGTCGGGCCGGCCCATCAGGACGACGGCGGCGGGTCGAACGCCGCTCCCCTGCAGTGCGTTCAGGCATTGCAGCGTCCGCCCAATAGCACCGATGGCCGACGAGCAGACGAGTACGACCGGCACGGCCAGTGCCTGGATGAGCACGATCTGAAGTTCCGTCTCGTTGAGCGGCGACAGGGGGCTGCCGAACGTCTCGATGAGCAGGTGACGGCCCGGCACGCTGGGCCTTGGTTTGGCCGCAGCAACGAGCTGCGCGGGAGGAATGGCGCGGCCCTGCTGGCGGGCCGCCAGCAGCGGTGCCACCGGGTACTCAAACCGGTCCAGTGGCTGGTGTACATAGGCCCCAGGCACGTACCGGCGCACTCGCTGCGAATCCGAATCCCCGGTTTCCAGCGGCTTCCAGTACTCATAGTCGTCGGACAACTCGGCCAGCCACAAGAGCGCCAGCGCGGTCTTCCCCTCATCGGTGTCTGTGCCGAGTATCAGAACATCTGTCATGGTGTACCGAAATCCGGGTTGTCATGGCCAAGTTCTCGAGCGCCGAAAACCAACAGCAGCAGGCTGGCCGCCAGAGCCAATCGCGAAAGCGCATTGATCTGCTCCCCCCTGGCCGCCCTTTGCACCAAGGGGTCCGACAACGTCTCGTCCGTGTCGGCCACCCCCCTTCCCCATGTGGCTTGTCGGCATCGTGCCAGGCCTGTTCCAGGGTCTCATCGCCGTTCAATCTGATCGATTTCGTCAGGTACTGAATGGATGAGATTGGTGCTGCACTGCCCTCGCCGCGCGGCCTCGCGTGCGGCCTGCACGGCCGGCAACAGGAGCGAGATCAGGATGGCGATCACGACCAGGAGCTCGATCAAGGTGAAACCATGTCGAGACGGTCCGCGGACTTCAAGAGCGTGCAAGGCGGGCTCCTTCGGGCCTTCGGTGCAATTCGTCGCAAGGGCCCCAATGGACTGCGGAGAGGACAACGGCCCGAATCATGATCGTACTGAGTCACGTGAGCCGGGACAAGCTCTCCTTATTGCGTGATCGCGAACTCGCGAACCCGCCGCGTGTTATGTTGAGATGAACTGATGCGACACGGAGAGCAAGCCGGACGTTTTCAGCAGTTCGGAGATGAGATAGAGTATTGTTAGGCGAGGTGATGGGCACACGGGTTTCCAGCCAGCGATCAAGCAATGCCAGCCAGAACATCTACCATGATGCCGTCGTTCGTGCCTTGATCGCCGAGGGATGGACGATCACTCATGATCCTTTGACCCTTTCGTATGGGGGAAAGGATCTCTTCGTTGATCTCGGCGCAGAGCGCGTAACCCTTGCCGCAGAGAAGACCGGGCAGAGAATTGCCGTGGAAATCCAGAGCTTTCTCAGCCCATCCCCGGTTCGTGATCTGCAGGAAGCCATCGGCCAGTACGAAATCTACAGGGCCATCCTGGCGGAGACCGAACCAGAGCGACTGCTCTTCCTTGCGGCGCCCCTGCGGATCTACGAGAACTTACTTTCCGAAAGATTCGGTCAGCTCATCATCTCGCGACTGCAACTGCGGCTATTGATCTTTGATGAGACACAACAGAAGAGCCTCCAATGGATAAACGAGAGCGTTACCGCCTCATCGTGAGCCGTTTGATCGAGGAGTATGCCAGTTACAAACCCTCGCACGGCCAGATCGAGACCGAGGCGATCGTGGACCGCGTCAAGGACCATTATGAAGTAATGCACGTGGGCTGGGACGGATCACGCCGGATCCATGGCTCGGTTGTGCACATCGACATCATCGACGACAAGGTCTGGATTCAGTATGACGGCACCTCGCGCCCGGTCGCGGACGAGCTTGTCGCCGAAGGCATTCCGCGGGAAGACATCGTCCTGGGATTCCACCCGGCCGAGGTGCGCCAGTACACCGACTTTGCCGTTAATTGATCTGCACATTTTAGGCATGTGAATTCAAAATTACGGGCCAGGAACACATTCGTCAAAGGCCCGAGCTTGATCTCTTCAGCGGCTGCACGGCGTTCCGCCCGAACAGCGCCTCGCGCATGCCGGGCTCGGGCTGGTTCGATTTCTCGTTCCAGTAGCGGAACCCGGCCTTCCAGTCCCAGAGCGCCCAGCCGATGCCGGCCGATTCGAGGGTCTCGCGGAAGGCGTGGTAGTAGTGGGCACGCGACGCGGGATCGGCCGTGGTGAAGGCGCCGAACTCGCCCAGGTAGACCGGCCGGCCGTAGTAGTCGGACCACTCCTTGACCTGGGCGACGGCGGCCTCCATCACCCGCGGGCTGCTCGGGTTGGAATTCCCCGGCTGGGAGTTGTACGCCTTGATCCAGTCCCGGAAACCGGACGTGAGCCGAAGCCGGGGGCCAGGGACAAGGGGTGTCGCGGGCGGCCCGGGGAAGACGATGCCGGTCACCCGGCGATCGGGAGAATCGCCAGTCCAGTCGGCCCCCTGGTGAGTGAATTGAAACGGGTCGTAGCAGTGCACCGTGGCGATCAGGTTGAGGTCGTTGTCGGGAAGCCTGAGCTTGGGCAGCTCGCCGATACCGTTCCACTGGCCCGGGCCGAGGACGATCGTCCGGTTCGGGTTGGTCTTGCGGATCTGGCGGACCGCCTCGGCGAAGATCGGGTTGTCCACCTCGGTGGTTGCCGCGTCCTTCGGCTCGTTCAGCAGCTCGAACGCCTGGCCGGCCGGGGCCTTGGCGTAATGGTCGGCAATCTGCCGCCAGATAGCATAAAACTTCACTACCGTACCGGTGGGGTTCGAGGTGAACTCATCGAAGTGGTGGATGTTGATCAGGACGTTCAGCCCCTCCTTGAGCGCCGGGTTAACCAGGGCATCGACCTTGCGGAAGATTTCAGGCTTGAGACGGTACTCCGGCCCGGGACCCGCGTAGTGGTGCCAGCCGATCGGGATCCGGACGTGATCGAAGCCCTCGGCGCGGATGTGGTGGATGTCCTGGGCCGTGTAGGTGAGCCCCCAGTTTTGCCCGGGTGGAACTTCCAGCCCGTTGCCCAGGTTGGCGCCGCGGAGGAACCGCCGCGCGGCCTGATGTGCGGGGGTATCATGGTGTGTGATGCGTTTCATCTCGCGGAAACCCTCGGGTCGGACTGAGCGCGCGTGCACGCTGAGCGTCACAGGCTTTCCCGCAGTGACCCGCAGCGTGGTGAAGAGCGTCTGGTTGTGCCAGGTCCGCGCATATTGTGTTCCATTAAGGGCCGGCACGTCGTTAGTCTGTCCGACGATGGTTCCCCCGCCACTCTGCCAACCAGAGGCCCTGGATTCAAAACTGCCGTCAGCCAGTCTTGCTCCGTCAACGTCGAACGCATCCCAGAGAACCTCCTGACGGTAGACCACGCCTCGGGACGCTTCTTCCCACGGACCCATGAGCGTCAGCGTCACGGCCCCGCTGCCTGCCGGCGTGAACCGGACCGTAATCTCGCGCCAGCCCAGCCGGCTGACCGGGAAGCTCACCGTGTAGGCCGCCGGCTGCTGGCTATCGGGCACCCAGTTAGGCCGCTGGATGGAACCATTCCCGGCGATGATCTGGCCGCCGTCGAGCGTGCCCACGCTCGCGCCGGCCGAGAGATCAAACCGGGCGGTACCGGCGAGCTTGGCGGGGTTCTCCTCTCCATATCCGATCGTGGGATAAACGAGGGCCACCATCGTGAGACCGGAGTTGGTGACGTAGCGAAGAGAGGTGAGAGCGTTCATGGCGGAGTTCCAAGGGTGGGTGTGGAAATAGCCGAGCGTCGCTACTTCACGATTTTACCATAACCCGTAGGTCATGGTCTTGCTGGACACGGACCACATCAGTATCCTCCAGCGGGAGACCGGCGAGAACGAATCAGCGTTGGGTTGGGTCAAAACCATCCCGGAGTTCGCAGTGAGACCTGGCGCCTGCTGCCATCAACTGTGAGCCTGAGAGTGGGGAAGGCCCGTGGGGTGATATCGACGTCCCCCTCAGCATCAACAGCCCCATCGGCAGCTACTTCAATGCGATCAATGACGCCGGGCAGATCGTCGGGACCTACGACGACCCGTCAATCAATAATCACGGATTCCTGGCCACGTCTGTCCCCGAGCCCGCGAGCCTGACGCTCGCGGCCATCGGCGGGCTGCTCATGGCCGCGTACGCCTGGCGGTGCCGGCGTTGACCGAGGAACGGACATGCTTGCGGAGCCGCAAGCATGGCACCCTGCGGCTTTGGCCGCGACCTCATCTCCGGGTGCCATGCTCACGTCTTCGTGAGCATGTCTTCATGAGCTAGCCAAGAGCCGGGCACACAGCGACGGACATGCTTGCGAAGTCGCAAGCATGGCACCCTACGGCTTCGTCCTCGACCTCATGTCCGGGTGCCATGCTTACGTCTTCGTGAGCATGTCTTTATCGGTTGGTCCCCGGCTGCAACTTGGTTCCCGCCGTGATAAGCTCGACTCCATGAGCGACCTTCCACGGCAGACTCATGACCATCAGAGATACAAGACCTGTCGGGCGATCGATGCGTCGGGGCATGCCCATGCCCTGACATTCTCCTGCTACCAGCGGCAGCTCTTCCTTACCCGTGACCGCAGCCGGCTCTGGACCATCGAGGCGATTCGCAAGGCCTGCCTCGACCACCGCTTCCATCTCTGGGCGTTCGTCCTGATGCCCGAGCACGTCCACTTGCTAGTCTGCCCGGCCGAACGCGACTACAGCACCAGCGGCTTTCTCAAGACGCTCAAGCAGTCGGTCGCTTCCAAGGCCCTGGCGTTCGTTCGTGAGCAGGCCCCAGAGTTCCTCGCGCGAATGGAGGATCGTCAGCCTAACGGGAAGGTGTCCCATCGCTTCTGGCAGCGGGCCCGGGGCTATGACCGCAATGTCGTCAACCCGCGTTACGTCTGGGAGCTGATCGACTACATCCATGCCAACCCCGTTCGCCGTCGGCTCTGCGACCGAGCCGAGGACTGGCCCTGGTCGAGCGCGAGGTTCTACCTTTCCGGCGAGCCAGGACCGTTGCCGATCGACCGGGAATCGCTACCGGAGGATCCTCGGACACGATAGGAGGAGCAGCTCGCAGGGGGAATGCTTACGTTCCGTAACCGCCGGCTCTTCGGCCAAGACATGCTTGCGTCGACGCATGCATGGCACCCTGGGGTTCTCACGCACATCCGGGTGCCATGCTCACGTCTTTGTGAGCATGTCTTCATGCTGCGGAACCCGGCCGCGGACGGGCCTCAGTCGTGTCATGCCGCGTAGGTCACCCTACTATTGCGAGCCATCCAATGATAGTGATCGGTTCGATACCGAGAAACAGCAGGGACGGCTGATCGGCGATGGGAAGCCTATCGAGGATTCTCACGAGCGGCCTCGAAGTCATCGATCTCGAAGAAGGAGGGATCGATCTCTTCGTCTTCGATGACTGTGCACAGGCGTTCAAAGACCTCGGCTTTCACGATCACATAAGCCTGATGTGTCTCTGGATCCTCGACCCGGAGAGGATTCCCTCCTGCCTGTGCAATCGCCTGTCGTTGCTCCAGAGTAAGAACGGTCATGGTCGGTGAGCTCCTCGGCAAAAATTATAGCTCGGCCGCAGTCAAAAGGTCTCCTGGTCCTATCTCCGGTCCGCCGTTTTTCCTTCGAACACCGATACGGCTTTCTCGCTATAATGAATGAACCCAGACCGACCTGGATTCGCGAACTCACGAGGGAAAGGATCGCGCATGCTGCCTGTTGTCACAACCCGCCGCCGGTTTCTGAGCCGGGGTCTCGCAGGTCTGGGCGTGGTGGGCTCTCTGGGCTCGCGGTCGGGCCTGGTCTGGGGACAGACGGCATCGGCCGTACCCTCGATCGGGTCCATGATCGACCGTGCCATCAGGTTTCTCCGTCCGCGGCAGGATGCCAAGGGGGGCTGGTCGACCCAGCGCGAGCCGGGGATCACGGCACTGGTGGTCACGGCACTGCTCCGCTCGGGACAGGTTCCTCCGGGCGATCCCATGGTGACCCGCGCCTTCAAGTACCTCGAAGGCTTCATCGGTGCCAAGGGGGGGCTATCCGAGGCCCCTCACGCCAATTACTCGACCTCGATCGCCCTGGTGGCGTTCCAGCAGGCCAACGTCAACGGCCGCTATGACCGGATGATCAAGGCCGGGCAAGATTTCCTCAAGTCCATGCAGTGGGACGAAAGCGAAGGAAAACCGCGAGACGACGCGTTTTACGGCGGGGCGGGCTACGGCGGCGGCAATAGCCGGCCAGATCTATCCAACACCGCCTTCTTCATGGAAGCCCTGCGCGACACCGGGCTGCCGGCCGATGACCCGAACTTGCAGAAGGCGCTGGTTTTCGTGTCCCGATGCCAGAATCTGAAGAGCGAGTTCAACGATCAGGCCTGGGCGGGAAAGATCAATGACGGCGGGTTCATCTACACTGCGGCACAAGGCGGCGGCAGCATTGCCGGCAAGGAGGCCAACGGCGGTCTCCGTTCCTACGCCAGCATGACCTACGCCGGGCTCAAGAGCATGATCTACGCGGGGCTCTCGCGAGAGGATCCCCGGGTCAAGGCGGCCCTCACGTACATCACCCGCCATTACTCTCTGGAGGAGAACCCGGGGCTGGGACAACAGGGGCTGTATTACTACTATCACACGTTCGCCAAGACGATGTCGGTGCTCGAAACGCCGACGATCACGGATGCCGGGGGGGTGTCGCACGACTGGCGCGCCGAGCTGGTCGCGGCCTTGGCGAAACGGCAGCACGCCGACGGAAGCTGGGTGAACCCCGCCGATCGTTTCATGGAGGGGG
>JBAUOX010000053.1:0-6618 GCA_049579985.1 Isosphaeraceae bacterium
CGGCTCGCTGCATCGCCTAAGCGACACATCTGTCTCGAAGGCTCCGACGGTTTCGTTACCTCCACCGCCGCCCCGATAGCTACCGGCTGGAGCGACCCAGTTGCCGGGTGGGAATTGCACCCACTGAAGACCAACACCTTTTCACGGCGCACATCAGTGATGTCCCTTTTTCCCTCCGCAGCTTCATGGTTTCCTCGATTCTGGAATAGGCAAGGGAGCCAGTTCTGTTGGGTCCCTCGCGGTCTGGTTTGATAGGGACGAATGGGAAGAGGTTTCACTTCTGGGCGTTCTTCTTGGCCCGCCAAGAGCCTCCCTCTACCACGCAGGACCCAGGTATGATAAGGCGAGGGTTGGGGTAGTCGGGTCTCGATCGTCGGCTGGGTCTTGGTCTCGTCCTTCAGGATCGAGATGCCAGGTGTAACCTGATGCACCTGGTTGGTGGTCGGCAACGGGGTCTTTCCCCACAGGTTGCGGATCGCCATGCGGATTAGCTCCTCTGGAGGTACCGCGATGCTTGAATCCGAGGAGTTGGCCAAACTGCTCGCTCGGGCTGCCAACGGTGACGAGACAGCCTTGACCCAGCTCTTCTCCCGCTACCGCAAGCGGCTCAAGCAGATGGTCCGGCTTCGCCTCAACCGGCTGCTCCAGGGCCGCGTCGACGACTCCGATATCGTTCAAGAGACCTATCTTGAGGCCGCCAAGCGACTGCCCGATTATCTCGCGAATCAGCCGTTGCCGTTCTTCCTCTGGCTGAGACACATCACCGGGGAGAAGATCATCGACGTGCACCGCCGCCACGTCGGGGCTAAGATGAGGAACGCCGGTCAGGAGATCTCCCTGCACCGCGGGCCGATGCCGGCCGCCAGCTCTGCGTCGTTGGCCGCCCAGTTGATGGGCCGGCTTACCTCGCCGTCTCAGGCGGCCATCAAGGCGGAGACTCGGCTGCGCGTCCAGGAAGTGCTCAACGGCATGGAGCCGCTCGACCGGGAGATTCTCACCCTTCGCCATTTTGAACAGTTGAGTAACGTCGAAGTGGCCGAAACGCTGGGGATGAATGAATCGACAACCAGCAGCCGATACCTGCGGGCTTTGAAACGCCTCAAGGATGAGTTGAGCCAGTTCCCCGGGTTATTCGGCGGCTGAAGCCGCTTCAACAGGTTCTGCAGCACTCACAGGCCGGAACTTTCATGGAAACGCCATCGCCCAGGCGTGAGACGGTCGAGCAACTGGCGGAAGAATTTGCCGAGCGTTACCGGCGCGGGGAGCGTCCGCCGCTCTCCGAATACACCGCGCGCTACCCCGAGCACGCCGAAGAGATCCGCGACCTGTTTCCCGCCTTGGTGATGATGGAGCAGATCGCTCCCGACAGCGAAGCCGCAACGTCCTTCTTCACCGGCTCGTCGCTCCGAGAGCAACTCGTTGAGCACCCTGAGCGACTGGGCGACTACCGCATCCTGCGCGAGATCGGCCGCGGGGGCATGGGCATCGTGTATGAGGCGGAGCAAGTGTCGCTGGGCCGGCATGTGGCGCTCAAGGTTCTGCCTCAGCAGTTGCGACCCAACTTGAAGCAGATGCAGCGGTTCGAGCGGGAAGCGCGATCGGCGGCACGCCTGCACCACACCAACATCGTGCCGGTCTTCGGAGTCGGTGAAGAGGGCGGGCTGCACTACTACGTGATGCAGTATATCCAGGGGCTGGGGCTGGACGCGGTGCTGGACGAGCTGAGGCGCCTGTGCCAGGAGAAGCGACCGTCGGGCTCGGTGTCGGTGGCCGAACCGACGCTGGTTTCGCGCCCGGACGTGTCGGCTGAGGCGGTGGCGCGGTCGCTCTTGACGGGGGCGTTCGAGCGTCCGGCCGGGGGTGTCGAGCTGAGGTCGGATCAGGCGGCTAGAGAAGCGATCCCCGCCGCGAACAGGGCTTCCAAGGATAGTGGGGCGACGACGACCGCCATGCTGTCCGCGAGCTCGATCGTGCTCCCGGGCCAGAGCGACGATGGGCGGAAATCGGGGGTGTGGACCTACTGGCACAGCGTGGCGCGAATCGGATCGCAGGTGGCCGAAGCTCTGGCGTATGCTCACTACGAAGGGGTTCTCCACCGCGACATCAAGCCGGCGAACCTGCTCCTGGACACGCGGGGAAACGTGTGGGTGACGGATTTCGGCCTGGCCAAGTTGAACGATGAGCAGTCCCTCACGAACACCGGCGACGTGGTGGGAACAACGCGGTATCTGGCACCGGAGATGTTCAACGGCAAGGCGGATGCGCGGAGCGAGGTGTACGCACTCGGGCTGACGCTGTTCGAACTGCTCGCTTTCCGGCCGGCGTTCGAGGAGTCGGACCGCATCCTGCTCATGCGGCAAATCCTGACCGGGACCACGGGCCGACTGGAGAAGCTCAACCCGGAGATCCCCCGCGATCTGGCGACGATCGTCCACAAGGCGATCGACTGTGATCCCGGTTGCCGTTATCAGACGGCCCGGCAATTCGCCGAAGACTTGCACTGCTTCATCGAGGACCGGCCGATCAAGGCCCGTCGCCCATGGCTGTCGGAACGCCTCGTCCGCTGGTCGCGCCGCAACAAAAGCCTGGCGGCCGCGCTGGCAGCCATCGCCGCGCTGCTCATCACCGGCACCGTCGCTTCCGGCCTCACGGCGGAGCACTTCCGCAGGCTGGCCGGGGAGGCCGCCGACGGCCGCCGCAGGGCCGAACAGGCGATCGACGGAGAGCGCTGGCAGCGGTACCGATCCGACATCGCCACGGCCGTGAGCGCCCTGCAACTCCAGAACATTGGCCCGGCCCGCATCGCCCTGGACGAGGCGCCGAAGGAATACCGCAACTGGGAGTGGCGGCATCTGCACAGCCAGCTAGAAGGCGCGCGGTTGATCGTGCCAGTTCCGCGCACGGGGTCGGAAGGTCGGCTGTTCGTCGCTAGCCCGGCCGGGAGCGAAGTCGCGTTGGCGTGCGGCAGCGATCATCGGGTCCGCGTATGGGATATGACGACCGGCACGGAGCGCGTCCGCTGGAGTGGACCAGAGGCACCGCGGAATGTGTATGTGTATAGCCCGGACGGTAAACGTCTCGCCACCGAGTCCGAGCACCACGCCATCCGCGTATGGGACGTGGCGACCGGCAAGCTGCTGACGACGCTCGCCGGCCATCAGGGAGCTGTATGGACCGTCGCGTTCAATCCGGATGGACGGCGGATCGCCTCCAGCAGTGAGGACCGGACATTCCGCCTTTGGGACGCGACAACGGGCCAGTCGCTCGCCGTCCTCGGCTCGAACGAAGGGGAGTCCACCGTGCCCGCTCTGTTCAGCCCGGACGGAAAGTGGATCGCGACCGGCTGGGGGAAGGAAATCCGTCTCTGGGACGGAATGACGGGCCAGCCGCTCGGCGTGCTCGGCAGCCATGAGCACACGATCGTTCGGCTGGCGATCATCCGGGACGGTCGGCGGATCGCCTCGGTGGCGCGCGATGAGAAAGTCATCGTTTTGTGGGACCCGGCCACTCGAAAACAAGTCGCGTCTCTGGCCGGACATACCGACCGCAATCCGTCGTTGGCCATTAGCCCAGCGGGATCCCGACTGATCTCGGCCACGTATGATTTCCCGGATCCCTCGCCACGACTCTGGGACGCGTCCACGGGCCAGCTCATCAAGGTCATGGCCGGACACACAAACATCGTCAAGTCGGTCGCATTCAGCACCGACGGTACCCGCGTCGTGTCGGCTTCGCTGGACCAGACGGCCTTCTTGTGGGATGGCCTGACCGGGGAGCGGATCGCGGCCTTGCGCGGACACTCCGGGATGCTCTCAGGGGCACGTTTCAGCCCAGACGGCCAGTTGATTGTGACCATGTCGGACGATCAAACATTGCGACTCTGGCATGGCAAGACGGGAGATCTGCTTTCCGTGTTGCGCGGCCACACCGGCAGGGTATGGGGCGCGGTGTTCACTGCGACCGGGGACCTGGTCTCCGCGTCCGACGACGACACGCTCCGCGTGTGGGACACGGACTCGGCGCGGGACGGAGTCATGCGCGGGCATGAACTTTACGTGTCCGACGTCGCCTTCAACTCTGAGGGCACGGTTGTGGCTTCAGCGGCCTGGGACCATACGGTTCGGCTCTGGGACGCGCGCACCGGCCGGCAACTCGGACGTCCGCTGGTGCATGAGTCTCAGATAGTCACCTCGGTGGCGTTTAGCCCCGACGGCCGGCAGCTCGCCGCGGTCACACGCGACGACAAGATCCACGTCTGGGACGTGGCCAGCCGCAAACGCTTGCACGTGCTGTCTTGTCCCACGGGCCACTGGATCGGCGATTGCCGGGTGGCCTTCAATCCAGCCGGCACCCTGCTGGCTGGGGGGGGATGGGATGGCCGGGCACGGCTCTGGGATGTGGCGACCGGCGAGCCTGCCGGTATTCTCCAGGGGCGGGAAGCGCATATCTACGACCTGGCCTTCAGCCCCGATGGCCGGCAGCTCGCCGCGGCGGGAGCCTCTGGACCGGTGCGACTATGGAACCTGGCGACGCGAGAGAGTGCTGGCGAGCTGCCCGGGCCCACGGGGATAATACCCCGAGTCGCCTACAGCGGCGACGGCAGGCTGATCGCATGGGTCACAACGGATGACACAGTGAAAGTGTCGGAGACCAGAACCCTTCGCGAGCTCGCCACGCTTTACAACGGAAGCACGGCTTACATGGTGGCCTTCAGCCCCGATGGGACGCGCCTGGCGGTCGGCTGCAAGGACAATACGATCCGCTTGTGGGACCTGACATCGTACCAGCAGGTCGCCGAGCTGCGCGGCCACACCGACTACGTGCACGCCGTCGCCTTCAGCCCCGACGGCACCCAGCTCGTCTCCGGCTCGGGTGATTCCACCGTGCGCATCTGGGACACGCTGCCGAGGAAGGAACGGGCCCGCTTGGCCAAGACGCCAGCCGGTACCGGAGATCCGCCGCCGGATCGGAAAAATCAATGAGAAAAATTGAGAGTTCTCGCTGATCTCCACCGGGTAGCGCAGGCCATGACTTGTGACCACGGTCGTGAGACCGTGGTTCAAACGGGCGAAGCCCCCAGCCTCGGCCGTAAGGCCGATTGGATCGCCCTCACGGGCGTGGTTAGGGGGTTCCCCCGTTTGAACCGACGCCCTTACGGGCGTGGTCACGGCGCTCAAGAGCACGGCAACTCCGGTGGAGATGGCCGAGGAGTCTCAAAAATTTCCTCGGGCCCGCGCTGAAACGGGATCTCTCTGCGCATGAGAGATAAGGGGCTTTTCCGCCGTGTGTACTGCTTCGGCCGAGGGCTCAGCATTTTTCCGAGGAATGTACTCCATGTTAAACATTTACCCGGTGAATTCCGCCCGGCTATCTATTGCCGGCTCTTCCGGTGTCTCGGCGGTTATTTTTTCAATTTCGCCACAAGTCTCGTATTTTCAGATGGTTGCGCCGGAAGGCCTGGAGCGCCGCCGCTCGTGGCTTAAGTTGACTAGTTGCAGCGGGTTATGGCGAATCTCCGGCGATTACCCCCCCCCGAAAAACCGGAAGAGCCTTGTTGACAACGTGTAAGGGATCTCCTTACGGTGTGGCATCGACACATCCGCTGAAGGGTCGTCAAACAAGCTGGGAGTGACAGCCATGTGCACCGGGATCACGATCAAGGTCCAGCCCCCGGAGCACGTTCCAAAGGACGGGGACGGCCCAATCATCTTCGCCCGGACGCTCGAATTCGCCATGTACATCGAGAATGCAACTCGCAGCGAGCGACGATCTGGCCCCAGCGGTCCACACCGAGGGGGGAACCGCCACGTTTCGCAGACTGTAACCGAAGGCGTTGCGTGAATGAATGGGAACGACCCTGAGGGAACAGCCCATGAGACGCTACAACTCTCCGTCCGCCCTGAGTTCAAAAAAGGGAGTGGGCGGCGGATCAGACATCTCGCTGTCGATTCCGGATGCGGTCGGGGACCGCTCGAAGCACCGGCCTTCTCCCGGCGCGCATGCTCTGGGAAGGCGTTCGCTCCTGCTGGCCGCACTGGGCATCGGTGCCTTCGGTGTGAGCTTCGCCCTGGTTCGCCCGAGCCGACTCGCGAAATCGCCTGCCGATGGCCCGCCGGGTATGGTATGGGTCGGCGGCGGGGAGTTCACGATGGGCACGGACTCGGACCTGGGCTGGCCTGATGAGAAGCCTGCGCACCGCGTCCGCGTGGACGGTTTCTGGATGGACGAGCATGAGGTCACCAACGCCCAGTTCCGCGCCTTCGTCGAGGCCACCGGCTACGTCACGACGGCCGAGAAAGCGCCGAGACTCGAAGAGGTCATGGCCCAGCTCCCGCCCGGATCGCCTCCACCGCCCAAAGAGGACCTTGTCCCTGGCTCCCTCGTGTTCACACCGCCGGCCGGTCGTGTGAACCTGGACGACGTCTCGCAATGGTGGGCCTGGACCCCCGGCGCGAACTGGCAGCATCCCGAAGGCCCTGGCAGCAGCATCGAGGGCGAGGTCCGCTCGCAGTTCTGCCACGTCATCGACATCGCGCCGACGATTCTCGAAGCGACCAAGCTCCCGGCGCCCACGATGATCAATGGCGTGCCGCAGAAGCCCATCGAAGGCACGAGCCT
>JBAUOX010000054.1:0-6802 GCA_049579985.1 Isosphaeraceae bacterium
CATCGCGACCCCAAAGCGCCCGGCGAACCTGGCCTGGTGCGACTCGGACGCCCAGGGTCTGGCAATCACGGCCGTTGATGCCGTTTACAAGGTGCGCCTCAACGTCCCGGGCCGCCTGCCTCCTTTCACGCCCTGACCTCCGCCCCAACTCCCTTGATTCGCCGCTGTTCAAGTCTGGTCGGATCGAGTAACATACTTGAATCTCCGCCGGATCGGCGCGAGGCGATCCCAGGCCGGCCCGCTGGCGAGTCTCCAGGCCTCTTCCCCCCGCTGAGGCCCGACCGACCGAGCTGGATCGAACCCGGCGGACAGGACATGGAATTCTGCGTTCCGACCAGCTCCACGCCTGGCCGGCGCTGCTCGTCACAGGAGATCCGCGTGCCTAAAGAAGAACCGATCAGAACCGAAGGACGGATCGTCGAGGCGCTTCCCAACACCCAGTTCATGGTCGAGCTGGAAAATGGTCACCGCATCCTGGCCCACATTGCCGGCAAGATGCGCAAGAATTTCATCCGGATCGTCCCCGGCGACCGAGTGACCGTCGAGATCACTCCTTACGACCTCACCAAGGGGCGGATCGTTTACCGCGAACGCTGAACCTGTTCGCTTCGGCCTGACGGCTTGCCTTGCCTTCCACCACCTGGGCTCGCGTACCCAGCTCGCCCCGCTCCCGCCCGTGGCCGCTCAGCCGCTCACTTACGTCGCCACCAGAGATCGGGATCGAGCCCTCCCGCCAGGGCAATCGGCTCGATGGCGCGGCGAAACCGCGCTGCGTCCACGGGATAGCCGGCAGTGGGCTGAAGACCCTGCACCCTGACTGTCCAGTAGGCGTTGAAGACATCCATCCAGACCTCGCGGACGGTCTTGCTGACGATGGACGCCAGAGCCACCAGCCCGTTGTTACCGTCAGCGCGGGGCGAAAAGCTCAGGCTCATGTTGCGACCCCGATCGCGAACCTGGTACCGGCTCAGCGCGGGACCCTCGATCCCGCGATCGATCCAGGTTTCGGGAAAGGCCTCGACCAGGGGCTCTAGGTAATAGTGGCGGCCGCCGTGTTTGTCGCCCTGAACGTCAGTCGGCCTGCCGTCGGCCGCGAGGTCCCATACGTGGCGAAGCAGCTCGCCAAAAGCGGTGAAGTGGACGCTTGCCTTCGAGCCCAGCGTCGCCAGCCGGCCGTTGAACCGCTCCGGGCCCAGCACCACCGAACGCACCGCTGTGATCCGCCAGTCTCGATCGGCCGGCTCCAGCGGCTTGCCCGCCAGTCGGTTCCCAAGGTCCTGGAGCAGGCCCGCGGGCGGCCACGGGACCGCAGCTCCCGAGGCGTCGAGCCAGCGGTCCAGCTCGGCCGCTTCGGGCGTTCCGGCTCCCAGAGCGTCAAGCAGTTCCGCCTGGTTCTGCGGTAGTTCACGTCCCACGGCATCGAGCAGGGCCAGACAGGTCGCCTCGAGCCGCTTGCGGCCGTGGCCGGCGCGAAGTACGACCTTCGAGTCATCGACCCAGAACCGACCGGCATCTCCCCCGCCTCGGTCCACCGTGGCGGCGAGGTCGCGCCAGAGGTCGGGCGTCGGGCGTTCCTGGCGGTCGCGCCGACCCTCCGCCGCGTCCCGGCTCTCCGCGATGACGGCCGTCATCACCAAGGGCCCAAGGTTGGGCCCGTAACCTGCCTCATCGATACCGACCCAGCGCACCGTGGCTTACTCCTTTGACCTCACCCGAGGTGAATGTAGCCTATGCTTCGTAGGCGCTCGCCAGTTGGTGCGCCAGGACGGCGGTCGGCTGGCACAAATTGCGGGACGCACCCGCTGCAAGTTACCCAGATGCGTGCACCAACTGGCGAGCGCTTACCTTTTTCTCTCGAAACAGGCCGAGGTTGGAGGCTGAAGTCTGTGCGCCACGGTCGGAAGC
This sequence comes from Isosphaeraceae bacterium, assembly GCA_049579985.1. Taxonomy (GTDB): domain Bacteria; phylum Planctomycetota; class Planctomycetia; order Isosphaerales; family Isosphaeraceae; genus Aquisphaera. Next base: position 1,906 of record JBAUOX010000054.1, read on the forward strand.
CCCCTCCAGACGCCCGGAGGATTTTCAGAGCAACCCGGCCCGGGAGCGAAACCGGGATTCCAAAGCTTGATCCCCAGACTGGGGATTCAGGGGTTCAGGTTGTGGGGCCCGAACGCCTGGGGAAGCAAGCCTTTGAGTGTGGTCTCGATCATGCCGGGGCCGTCACAGAGACAGAAGACCTCGGCGTCGGGACCGAACTCGTTGAGGACTTGACGGCAGGCACCGCAGGGTGCGGTCGGCGTTTGGGTTGGCGTGTAGACCAGGGCGCCCCTGATCCGCAGAGGGCTGGCGGATCGGGCGATCGCCTGAAAAACGGCGGAACGCTCGGCACAGACGGTCAAACCGTACGAGGCATTCTCGACGTTGCAACCGGCGAAGATGTCGCCGCGATCGGTCAATACGGCCGCGCCGATGGGGAACCTGCTGTAGGGGCAATAGGCACGGCCAGCCGCTTCACGGGCAGCGACGAGCAGCGCCGATCGTTCCCGGTCGTGAATCATGGCGGGACGGCCCTTACCCGAGGCACGCGACTTCAGGTGGGATCAGGACGAGCATCGTGAGGGCCGGCAAGCTCCTCGACGCCGAGTCGAGCACAGAACTCTCCGAACGTCTCGCCGTTCTGCCGTTGCGACTGGAAACGCTCGAAAACCGGAACCAGCACGGGCACGACCTGGTCGTGGGGTACGTAGTCCTTGAATTCGAGGTTGAGCCGGTCGCCGATCGTTCGTCCGCCCAGGAAGATCGTGTAGGTTCCGGGCCCGGGCTTGCCGTCGGGTCCGATGTGGGCCGAGCGGCCGACCAGACCGATGTCGGCGTTGTAGGGACGGGCACAGCCATTGGGGCAGCCGGTCATCCGTACGGTCAGGCGTTCCTGGGCGAGTCCCAGCCGGGCGAGCTCGGATTCGAGGTCGTCGAGGATCGAGGGCAAGGCGCGTTCCGCCTCGGTGACAGCCAGTCCGCAAGTGGGCAAGGCGGGGCAGGCCATCGCCCAGCGGCGGACTGTCGAGATGCGCTCGACCGTGGCGATGCCGTACTCTTCCAGCCAGGCGTTGATCTCCGGACGCCAGGAGGGGTCAAGGCCGGCCAGGAGGATCGACTGCTGGCAGGTGAGCCGGGCCGGGACCCGGTAACGATCGAAGAAGGCACGCAGCCCGCTGAAGAGCCGGAACGTGCCTTCGTCCTTGATCCGGCCATTCTCGACCGGTATGCCCAGGAAGAGCCTGCCGTCGCCCTGCTCGTGCCAGCCCATGTGGTCATCGACGTCGGTCACGGCGACCGGCCGCGCCTCGGCCAGCGGGTGGCCCAGGTACTCCTCGACCTTGGCCCGGAACACGGGCAGACCCCAGTCGTGGATGATGTACTTGAGCCGGGCCCGTTTGCGGTCCGAGCGGTTGCCGAAATCGCGAAAGACTTTGAGCACGGCCTCGCCGATCTCGAGCGTCTTCTGACGATCGACGCAGCAGAGCGGGACGGCCAGAAAAGGAAACGTCTTCTGGGCGCTCGGGGTGGTGCCCAGGCCGCCGCCCACAAGCACGTTATAGCCGACGATCCGGCCGTCCTCAACGATCGCCAGGAAACCGAGGTCGTTGGCATGAATGTCTGTACAGTTGTCTTCCGGAAAGGCGAAGGCCGTCTTGAACTTGCGCGGGAGGTATGCCTTGCCGTAGAGCGGCTCGACCGCGTCATCGGCCGCGGCCGGCACCTGGGACGGACCGGGCGACGGCAGGGTCTCGAGCTTTTCGCCGTCAAGCCAGATTTCCCAGTAGCTCGAGGACCTGGGCGCGGCGTGTGCGGCCCAGCGGCGGGCGTCGTCTTGAAGCTGGTCTCTGAGTGCATCGTGAATCGGCGCGGGGCAGCACAGGACGTTGCGCTCCACGTCGCCGCAGGCTGCCAGGGTCGAGAGCAGCGACTCGTTGATCTGTCGAATCGCCGCGGCCAGGTTGCTCTTCAAGACGCCGTGGAGCTGGAACTCCTGGCGGGTCGTGATCCTCATTGTGTCGTTGCCGAGCGTCCGGGCCAACTCGTGGCAGGCCAGGAACTGATCGGCCGTCAGCTTCCCGCCCACAATCCGCACCCGCACCATCAACTGGTAGGCTTTCTCCTTCTTCTCGCGCTTGAGCCGGGTGCGCAGGTCTCGGTCGTCTTGCTGGTAGGAGCCGTGGAACTTGAGGATGGTCGCGGCGTCGTCGCCGAAATGGTCCAGGCCGTTGTTGACCTCGTCGGCCACGAACGTCTTCAAGTACTCACTGGCGATCTTCACCGCCTCGATCTTGCTCGGCTTGGGGCTATTCGTGGAAGCGGTCGGTTCCATCAGCATCCTCTCTCTCAGGCGAGCCACACGGTTAACAGGCGAACCCCAACCCAACTCCTTGGGCCACGCCGACGCCAATGTTTACTTTCCGGGTAAACTTAATCAACTTTCCTCATTCTAGGTGAGAGCGCGGCGGGAATCAACATGTTGGCCGCCCGGGATATGCGTGCGGAAGTCTGGCTCGCGGGGCCTATTTTGGTGTCGGATCGGCGGGAGGTTTGGGGATATCGATGGGCTGGTCGAGGACGGGTCCTTCCTGGCGGGCAGCCTCGGCTCGTTTTTGCATTGCTTGAACCTGGATGGCCCGGTCAAGGCCCTTGATGATGATCTCGGTGTTGTCCTCGACAGTCGCGTTGGGGGGCGCCTGGAACGCGAACTCCTCGGGGCGTACTGCCGCGTTGAGCTGGACGTTCGAGTAGACGAGCCTGATCTCGCTGGCATCGACCTTCTCGATCGAGCTTCGAGAGCCGATAACCTTGCCGTCCGGACCCACCCGGCGCGTGTCCTGGAGGATCGTGGGAACCTTGCCGAGCAGGTCCATCCTGTAAGGCCAGCCATCGTCCTTGCCCAGGTAGAGCGTGGCCAGACTGGGCACGAAGGCCGGTAACGGGCCGGTCGCGGGCAAGGGGCGCTGATCGGGCCCGACCAGTCCGTTACGATTCCGCCAGGTGCCGCGGAGGACCCACATGGCCTTGCCGTCGAGAATATCTTCTTCTTTCTGGTCGAACCTGACCGACTTCCGCAGGCCGACCAGCAGGGCATCCGGACCGGCGAACCCCATCTGGTTCAGGATCTGGTCGCGAGCCTTGGGGTCCATGTCCGGCGAGTTCAGACGCTCGAAGATCGGCTTGATAGACAATTTGCGGTAGACCTGAGATTCGAGGATTTGCTGGTATTCCCAGAGGGTCTCGCCGTCGCAGACCTGGAGGATGGTGCCGTCGGAATCCGGCAGCCCCGACACTGCCAGCCTGAGGTATGTGCGGGAATCAGGAGCCTTCAGGTATCGGCCCTTGATGTCAAACTTCTGCTTGAGCATGACGACATTCTGGACCATATCGGCCGAGACCGATTTCAGGCCGGCGATCTTCTTGATCGCCAGGTCGATGAGATGCTCAGCCTCGGTGGGCGATTCCTGAGGCGGTTCGGCGGGCTTGCCGGCTGGTGCCGCGGGTGCTGGCGCGGGCGCAACGGGAGCCGGCGGCTGAACTGCGGAAGGCTGCGGTGCCTGAGCCGGAGCGTGAGTGGTCCAGGCCAGCGCCGCAACGAACAACATACTCGCGGCGAGGGCCGCGCCGTGCAAGTCGATCCGTTTATGATACATGGTTTGGATGTAAGGCAATTCCTCAAGGCAGGGACAAGAATGCCCGATCATAATCGCTAGGCGTCATGAGACGCAAGTCCGGCAGGCAAGTGCGGCGCAGCGGTTGAATTTAACTGGTGATCCGTCGTGGTCCGGGTCCGGATGAGTCGGCTCGAGCTGGTTGGAAGATCGGTCGAGACGACCAGCGTTGCAATTCCAGCAAGTGAGCCTTGACTCGACCGTGGCCGAGTCGGTCGTAGTGGAAGTCAGGATGCTTGATAAAGCGTTCTCCCCGATCGTCGGATCGGAGGCTCGGGCCTCAGGCCGGCTGGCTTGGGTCGTGGGAGTTGGAGGAGTTCCATGCATACGATCGGAGTGCTCCTGCTGGCGGCAGCGACCGCTGGCGACGGATTCGGATATGACAGTCCCGGCGTCGGTCTGAAGAAGTGGCTGCGGCCCCACGCCGTGGTCTCTGATGGCGCCCCTCCGGGCGGCCCGCAGTATACGGCCGCGACGATGGGCGGAGACCCTGGCGGCGCGGGCATGGGAGCCGGCGGCCGCCGGTTCGTCAATACCAAGAGCCAGGTTTACTTCCTCGATCCCGACGGGATGAACATCGGCTGGCAAACCGGTACCGGGCCCAACGGCGAGCGGTCCTACCTGTCCACCCAGCTTGTCGTGCCGGCTCGCTACAACTTCAATCAAGGCTATATTTACCGTCTCAAACTCTCAAACATCCCGGGCCGCCAAGGCATCAGCCTCTATCCGACGATCGAGGTCGCCCCGACCACGCCTGCGACCGACGCCTACCTTGCTCACAACGCCATCCCCATCCAGTTCACGGCCGAGGACTTCGACCAGGTCGTTGATGGCGGCAACTTCGTGACCAAGGTCATCTACTTGCCCGATCCGAAGTACCAGGAACTGGCCGTCTCGGGCGTGGAGACTCTTGTATCGACCCGGCTGGAGCCCGGCGTTGACCCCATTCTCGAGGCCGACAAGCGAGGCACGATCCTCGTGATTGTCCGGCTCGGGGCAATCGACCTCGAAATGCCTGGCAGCCCGGTTGCCGGCGCTGTCGTGAGCGGTCCGGTCGTGGGCGCCCCAGTCAATAGCACCGTGATCGGTGCCCCGAGCAACAGTTCGCCGATCGGAACAGCCGCCCCGGTGACCGAGATTCCTCCGGGCAGCCTTCCTCCCGGCGTGACCCCGCCGCCGCCGGCACCCGCAGCTACCGAACCGGTTGACTTGGCCCCGGCGCCCGCCGCGGTAGCACCGAGCACGGT
>JBAUOX010000055.1:0-7638 GCA_049579985.1 Isosphaeraceae bacterium
CCGGCTTCTTACCATTGATTCAAAAACTGAGAACAAGACCAAAACGGCCAGATCGTCGAGTTCCCGGAGTGACAGATCGGAGGACGCGATCAAACGATGTTCATCCAGGCTGCGAAAGCGATCGTCTCGCTCAAGTGAATCTTGCCAGGGCAGTTGAGCCCAGTACTTGTCCAGAATCCTTCGCCAGAGTTTTAGCTGCTCGCGAGTCTCCCTATACCACTCCCACGCCTCATCGAGGTCTTTCATTGCAGGAGACTCTGCATTGCGGCATCGAAGGTGTCCCGATCAAGGTCTCGCGGGACGTAAGCATCTTCATCCACGATGATCCATCGATCACTTGGCTCGACCTGTGTCCGAAAGAGAAGAAACTTGCTGACACCATTTGTCATATCAACCCTGCCATAAGATCTTCCAGTATGTGTTGATCCCGAGGTCGTGACCGGACCGATGACCATCCTGGCAATCGGAACCACTTGAACCTCCTGTGCTTCAAGCCGGATCACCAATCTCTTGACGAGATAAACGCCCACATCGGATTCACGGCGCTGGATGGTATCTTCGAAGAACTCAAGGATGTTCTGTGGATCGGCAGCAGTCAGCCACGCCTTGAGCTGATTGATAAGCTTCTCCACGGCCTGGATCCATTCGTTCTGGACCCGCACTCGTTCCGGGAAAGTATCACGGATGTGGTCGGCACGCTGTTTGAGGAACTCCTGCAATGTGTTCATGGCTGGGATCCACGCGCTGGTACGAAGTCCGAAAAGGGTCTGCCGGAGAGTTCGCCGGTTACGGATTGTCTCACTACTACCTGCTTACCAATTCTATCACACGAGCCGTGCCGCCTTCACACCAAGAGTTGCCAGCCTTCTGACCTAACTGTCTTCCCGCGTTGACGGCGATGGTCTCTGCTCGTACGATCTGGGCGGTCCGGGCGGAGAGGAGCAGAAGCATGGAAGCGGTTCACGTCGTGGGCGCAGGTGGCATTGGCTGCGCCTTGGGGTATGCACTCAGGGCCGCCGGCGTGCCGGTGGTGTTCGTGGAGGCCAATCCGCGAAAGGTCGTGGCGGGACTTCGTGAGGGAGTCCAGGTCGATGGCCACGTCCCTCTTGCAGCCAGGTTTGTGTCTTTCGATGGATGGCAGCCGCCGGTCAGCTCCACGGTGCTCTTATGCACCAAGTGTTTCGACAACGGCCCGGTGCTGGCGAGGCTGCCGCGCGGGGTGACTCTGATACCGATTCAGAATGGGTTCGACCCGCTGCTTGCCGCCCGCGGGCATGTGTTCGAGGGGATCGCGTCATTCGTCTCGGAATGTGACGCAGACCGCCCGCATACGCGGATCGCCCGGGCGGGAGAGCTTCACGTGGGCAGACGCTCGGCGGAGACGAAGAGTCCGGCCCGGCCGGAGGTGATCGACCGGCTTGCAGGCACGCAGATCTTCCGCCTCGTCGAGGTCCCCGTCATCGATCCGTTCAAGCACGCGAAGCTGATGTACAATGCCGCGATCTCGCCGCTTGCGGCCATGGCCGGCATCGACAACGGAACGCTGCTGTCCATTTCAGCAGCGCGCCGGCTCTTCTTCGCCCTCCTGGAGGAGAACTACCGAATCCTGTACGAGGCTGGAATCGCACTCGGGAGGATCGGGCCGTTCCGCCCGGCCACGGTCGCCTGGATACTCCGACGCAGGTGGCTCGCCGATGCTCTGGCCAAGGCGTTCGAGCCCTCGCTACGGGGGACCTATTGCTCGATGGCCGGGGAGATCCAGAAGGGCCGGACCGAGATCGATCATTACAACGGCTACCTGATTCGCCTGGCCCATCAGAATGGTACGCCGTGCACGCTCAACCAGGCGGTGTACGACCTCGTGGTCCGGTTGACGGCGGAGCGAGCCCGGCCAACCCCGATGGCCTGGCGGCGACTGGCCGCGGCGTGAGGATCGGTGCCGGACTGACTACGTGTACAGACGTCTGTCAACTCCGAGGCAGGATGTCGGATGCTGAGATCCGGCCGACCTCGACACCTTCGATCAAGACCGGGATCTCGTCTCCGAGCTTGAAGACCTGGAGCGATCGGTAATCGCCGGCAGCCGGGTTGGAGTAAACCTCGACCTGGCGGGCAACGAGGTTGATGATCCAGTAATCCAGTATTCCTCCACTCGCATAGGCTCGGCGTTTTTCGCCCCGATCGCGATCGAGAGTGCTCTCGGCGACCTCGACCAGGAGCACGACGTCTTTCGGCTCGGGAATTCGATCTCGGTAATCATCGCGGTTTCCCCGCACAACGGCGACATCCGGTTCGGGCTCGTCGAAATCGGCTATCCGGACGGGATCCTCCTTGCGGCACCACATCTGAGGTAATGTCGCCCGGAGCGCTTCGACGATCGCATCGACGGCCCAGATGTGAGGCGGATCCTTTCCCATCTTCTTGACCAGGTAACCGTTGATCAACTCGACGCGAGGGTCGTCGAGGACGCCCGCCGCCGCCATGCGCTCGTATTCATCGACCGTCATTCGGTAAACCTCCGGCAAGGCCAGCGAATGCGGGGGCGGGCCGGGTGGCGCCGTCGTGTTCGTGGACATGATCGACCTCTGCGCTACGCATTACGACTCACAGCGCCTCCTGCGCCGGTTCGACCTCTTCCGGGCTGGCCGGCACCGGGGAAGGTTCACCATTCCCATCGCCGCTCGGAACCGCGACTGGCTCCGGTTTTGGCCGGGCCTGGAACTGGCTGGTAACCTTTTCGAGCCATTGCGGGTCGGGCAGCCCGTAAGGGCGGAACTTCTCGATCCGGTTCTCTTCCTCATTGAAGAAGAGGGCCCGGCTGAAACCCACGAAGTCGAACCAGGACCCTTCTGAATTAGTGCGACGCCGAGGACTGAGAAGCAGGACGATTCAAAACCCGCGGGGCACAAAAAACCTTAGGGTAAGAAGTAGTCCTGGAAATCAACCCTAGGCGAGAACCTTGAGAATGACATCCCCGAAAAAGTCTTTCGCAACCTCGATCGGCTTGACCTCCCGGTCGTAGGTCATCCGCGAATTCACAAAGTCCCAGCGTCGGCGGACGACATGCCTCTCCAACACGAGCAATTCTCGCAAAGAGATGGGAGAGTTCTCGATTTCGTCGAGCCCGGTCGCGGACTCATCGCCGGAGTGCTGCTCGCTGACGAGAATCGCGACGAACGGCCCCTTATCCTCGACCGATGCATCATCGAGGTGCCAGTAATGTCGGCCAAAATAAAAATAGTACCAGACAACCTTATGTCTCCGAAAATGAACTTTGAAAAACCAGGTCTTCTTGGCACTCCCTCCAGACAATAACGTCTCCCAGGTTGGCTGGTCGATGATGTCGTAGTTCTGGACCTGCACCTCGAGCGAGCGATCATTGCCACGATTGATCAGTGATGCGCATCGCTCGAAGGCATCGCGGAGTTGCTCGACGGCATGGTACCAACGCTGATAGTCGAGCTTCCGTCGCTCCGCGTCCCGGGCGGATGATTCACCGACCAGCTCAGCCGCCCAGCCTTGCAACGCGTCAGCGGCTTCTTGTGCATTGAGATAAACCTGAAGCGTACTCATGACTCGCTGACAGATCAGTTGTGCAAGGGGATTAAACTCTCCCTCGTCTGCTTGGCTTAACGCGTCGAGATAGGTCTCACGATCCTGAGGCCGAATGATAGCAACGGTGAACCGGGACCGAAGCAGAAGCATGTCCTGCCAAAGTCTGGCGAGACGGCCGTTGCCGTCTTCGAAAGGATGAATACGAGCGATCGCCCAGTGCGCCCAAGTTGCGAGAACCAATCCGCCGGTTGCTTGCTCGGCCTCACTCAAATAGCGAAAGAACTCGTCGATGAGGGCAGGGACATAGTGCGAGCCCGGTGGCTGGTGCTTCGCACCCGTGATCATCACGTCGCGATTCCGAAGCACTCCCGCGATTCGATCGCTGACCCCCTTCATCAGAATTTGGTGGAGTTCTAGGAGCCTCGACGCGTCGTGCCAGGCCCCGTCTGATTCGAGGAGCTCCTCGATTTTGTTCGCGGCCTCGCCGAGATTCAAAGCCTCCTGAGCTTCTCGTTTTCTCCGAACATCAAGGTAGGTCTTGCTTTGAAGAATCAGCCTGGTTTCTCGCATGGTAAGAGTGCTGCCCTCGATTGCGTTGCTATTAAAGACGCGCTCCCCAAGCAACTCATCCTTAACCTGCCGGAGAACTTGGTCGTCTAGGGGACGAATCTCGTTTACCTGATGGGCCAGCTCGTCGAGGTCTCGTAGCATGGCTCCGGTCACTTCGTCGACTTTGATTTCGGACGGTCTGGTAAGCTCCACCTCGACGCCTCCTTGTAATGGTTCACCGTGAAACGGAGAAATCGGCTTCGAGAGATAAGGCGGACTGAATATTCGCTCCGGTGGTTCGATTTGCCGCTTTCTTACCAATCCCGAAGGGAAAGGCGAAGGGAACATAGTGAATTGCCGCAGCAGAGTAGGAAGGACGGGGCGTTCTAGCTCATCTGGGAGCATCGCGCTCGACTGCTTCCCTATACCACTCCCACGCCTCATCGAGGTCTTTCATTCCCATCTTCGTGACCAGGTAACCGTTGATCAGCTCGACCCGGGGGTCGTCGAGGACGCCCGCCGCCGCCATGCGCTCGTATTCATCGACCGTCATTCGGTAAACCACCGGCAAGGCCAGCGAATGGGGGGGCGGGCCGGGTAGCGACGTCGTGATCGTGGACATGATCGACCTCCGCGCTACGCACCACGACTCACAGCGCCTCCCGCGCCGGTTCGACCTCTTGCGGGCTGGCCGGCACCGGGGAAGGTTCACCATTTCCATCGTCGCCTGGAACCGCGACTGGCTCCGGTTTTGGCCGGGCCTGGAACTGGCTGGTAACCTTTTCGAGCCATTGCGGGTCGGGCAGGCCGTAGGGGCGGAACTTCTCGATCCGGTTCTCTTCCTCGCTGAAGAAGAGGGCCCGATTGGCACCGAGCTTGCCGGCGGCCGGCGAATCGATCAGCGAGCTGCTGTCGTTGGCGCTCATCTGGAAGAGGACGCGGATCTCGAACTCCTTCAGGCCCTGGCGGTCGAAGGTCCGGTTCAGGTTATTCACGCTGTCGCACCAGACCAGGGTATGCACGGCCACCGCGGGTCCATCCTTGAGGATCGTCGTGAACGACTTCGAGGGCGAGGCCGGCTTGTCCTCGCCGAAGCTGGAGGAGAAGCCGAAGTCGTCGTCGCCCTTACGGATGTCGCGGAATCGCTGGATGTCGTAGATCAACAGGTAGATCGGCGCCAGGGTATCGGTCTCCTCGTCTCTCCGCCGTTCGACCTCGGCGGCGATATCGCCCATGACCTTCGGCAACTCACGAGCCGAAACGTTCTTGACGGGGTGAGGGATGTAGCGCTCGAGCTTGCCAAGCTCGCCGGCCAGCGACGAATCGACTGGGCTGCCGTCGAGCAGGTAGAGGCGCAGGCCGCCGGAGGGGCGCGGGGGATGCTGGGCGGCGATGCTTAGCCCCGCCATGATCAGCATGGCCAGGGCGGCCTCGTCGTTCTGGCCGATGATCAGCAAGTTGCTGCCGCTCTGCGGGCGGAAGACGGCGGCCGTCGGGTCCTTGATCGCGATCGCGTCTCCCAGCCAGGCCTGCTCGAACCGCGGCGATTCGGGCCAGGCGGGAGCATCGAGCAGGGCGTTCAGGAGCGGGTTCTTGCTGGCCACGGCCGGCAGGTTGCCCTCGAAGACGATCGGTGTGGCCGGCGGCCGGTGCCGGACTCGGGCGAGATCCTGGATGTCTCTGAGGTATTCCTCGCGCTTCTCGTCCGACAGCCAGACCACCTGGAACAGGTTGTTACCCTCGATCATCCCGTTGGCGTCGTTGTAGATCGCCTCGCCGGGCCGGGTCAGCAGCCTGGCCGCGGTGTTGTCCTCGCTGAGGATCAGGTGGGCGTCGGCCTCGCTGCACTGCAGAGCGATCCGCACGGCCATCTGGCCGAGCGTGGCCCGCGCCAGCGAATAGGCGCCGCCCAGAGTCTGCGAGCCGAGGCTGACGTGAATGCCGAAGGCTCGGCCCTGGCGCACCAGGCGGTCCAGCAGCAGCGAGACTTCCTGAGAGATCTTGTCGTCCTCGACGAAGAACTCCTGAAACTCGTCGACGATGAGCAGGATCCGCGGCATGGGCGTCTCGGGGCGGGGGCGGGCATCGCGAAAACCCTTGAGGTCCTGCACGCCGGCTTCCCGGTACAGGTCGCCCCGGCGCTTGAGCTCGAGGTCCAGCCGCTGGAGCACGCTGAGCCCGAATTCGCGCTCGCTCTCCACGGCGATGACCTTGGCGTGCGGCAGCTCGAAGACCGCGTAAACCTTGAACTCGACGCCCTTTTTGAAGTCGATCAGGTAGAGCTCGACCTCGTCGGGGCTGTAGCGTAGTGCCGCGTTGGTGATCAGCGCGTGCAGCAAGGTCGATTTGCCGGAGCCCGTCTTGCCGGCGATCAGCACGTGCTGACTTGTCCCCTTGCCCAGCGCGAGCGACTGCAGCTTGGTGGCCCCGGCCCGGCCCAGGGGCACGTCCACGCCGCTTCGGCTGTCGGAGGTCCAGTAGGCATCCTTGGGCGGGGCGATGAACTCGAACGGCACCTCAACCCGATTGGCGTCGCGTGCCTTCTCTCCCACGAGATGCAGAATCTGGGAGAAGGTTCCCGCGTCGGGCGGGGTGTCCAGCGCCAGCGGGAACCGGCCGAAGTGGGGGTCGCGCCACGCAAGCCGGTTTTCCTTCCAATTGACGTTCACGCAGTGCGACTCGAGGTCTTTGAGCTGGCAGCCGGCGGGCAGGGGCAGCTTGGCGTCCAGCGAGATCAAGGCGTAGACGCCGCACCGAGCCCCGGTGCTGACGATGCTCATTAACCTGCGGGCGGCCGACTCATTAAAGGAGGTCGGGAAATTGGCCACGACCAGCACCCGGAACGGTTCGGCCACCTCGCCGGCATAGGCGTTGTACTCCTCGATTGTCTCGAATTCGTTGCGCAGGTACTTCTGGATCACGTTTTCCATGTGGGCCTGGAGATCCGTCAGGCGCTGATCGATGTGCGGAGTCTCGGTCCAGATCCGGCTGGTGACAAGAAGCTCGTGGTAATCGGCAAGGTGCATGAACGCCGCGAAGTTTTCCCCCAGCCCGACCGGATCGAAGATGGTGAACCGGACCTTGCCGGGCGGGACGGAGGTGAGGAACCGAAGCATGAGCGCCTGGAGCAGCTTCACCGCCTCGCCCTTGCCGGCGTCAGCCGTCTTGATCAATACCGAAGCCTGGATCGGAAAGGGCACAAGGGCCGGCAGTTGCAGTTGCGTTGGACCGGCATCCTGGAGCCGGGGATCGACGGGCACACCGCTGGGGAAGTCGCTCAGGTCGATCTTGAAGGTTCCAAACGGCAGGGCGGGAGGCACTTCCGCGGGTGGTTTCCATTGGTCGAGGGCCGTGTGGTCCCAGTCCAGGAAACGACGGGCCGATTCTTCGTTGACTTCTCCGGCCAGACCGCCAACCCGGGCGAGCCCCTCGGTCCACGTACGGATCAGGTTGCCCCAGACCTCGTCGTATTGCTGCTTGGTCGTCTGACTCGTCTTGTGAAAGGACTCCTGAAGCTGGTGTGAGTCTTGCTCG
>JBAUOX010000056.1:0-40815 GCA_049579985.1 Isosphaeraceae bacterium
GCCGGATGACACGTGCCGGATGATACGTGCCGGATGCCACGTGCCGGATGACACGTGCCGGATGACAGTGCCGGATGACACGTGCCGGATGACAGTGCCGGATGACACGTGCCGGATGACACGTGCCGGATGACACGTGCCGGATGACACGTGCCGGATGACACATGCCGGGATGCCAGAGGTCGCGTGCCAGGTTCGTATCGAACCCTGCTGTCCGCCACCCGCCATTTGCCATCCGCCATCTGCCATTTGTCATCTGGAGTCCGGAATCCAAGCGTTCCTCCAGCGCGCTCTGATCACCACGAGACCACCAATCCGACCGGGCCTTCTTTGCAACGGTACCTGCCATGCAAATGACTGAAGATCTGATCCGCAACGTGGTTCAAGAGGTCCTGTCCCAGATGGGCAACGGGGCCATCGCCGGCAACGGCAAGGCGGCCGTTCATCCGGCAGGGAACCTCGGTGTATTCCCCACCGTCGATGCCGCCGTCGAGGCGGCCGGAGCGGCCTTCGAGCAGTTCCGGCGCCGCGGTCTGTCCGACCGCAAAAAGGCCGTCGACTGCATCCGGCGAATCTGTGTTGACGGGGCCGACGAGCTGGGCCGAGCTGAGCTGGAAGAGACCAGGATCGGCCGGCTCGATCACAAGATCGCCAAGCTCAAGGAGATGATCCCGCTGATTCCCGGCGTCGAGTACCTGCGAACCGACAACGCCAGCGGGGACCACGGACTGACCCTCACCGACTACACGCCGTTCGGAGTCATCGGGGCAATCACCCCGGTCACACACAGCCTGCCGACCCTGGCGGCCAACGCAATCAACATGCTGGCGGCCGGCAACACGGTCGTCTTCAACGCCCATCCTTCGGGCGGAAAGGTTGCCGCCCTGGGAGTTCGCCGGTTCAACAAGGCGATCCGCGAGGCGACCGGACTGGACAACCTGGTGACAATCATCGACCCGCCCACGCTCAAGACGGCCGCGCAGCTTTTCGACAACCCCGCCTTCAAGCTGCTGGTCGTCACGGGGGGCCCCGCCGTCGCCCGCGCCGCGCTTGCCAGCAAGCGGCGGGCCATCGTGGCGGGACCGGGCAATCCCCCGGTCGTCGTCGATGGCACGGCCTGCCTGGACAACGCGGCCAAGTCGATCGTCGTGGGTGGCTCGTTCGACAACAACTTGATCTGCATCGGCGAAAAGCAGGTCTTCGCCGTGGCCGAGATCTTCGACTCGCTCACCGAGGCGATGACTCGCCACGGGGGCTTTCGGCTCACTGCCGGTCAGGTCGAAGCTCTCACCAAGGCCGCGTTCCAGAGCGGCAGCGACGGCAAGCCGCATGTCAACAAGGAATTCATCGGCAAGGACCCCTCCTTCCTTGCCGAGCAGGCGGGCGTCAAGCTGCCCGCGGGCATCGATCTTCTGTTCGGCGAGACCGGATCCGAGCATCCTTTCGTCCAGGAAGAGCAGATGATGCCGTTCGTTCCGTTCGTGCGGGTCTCGAACGTCGATCGGGCCATCGCCCTGGCCAGGGAGAGCGAGCATGAATTCGGGCACACCGCGATCCTCCACTCCCGCGACACCACGGTCATGGCGAAGATGGGCAAGATCATGGACTGCACGATCTTCGTGGTCAACGGACCGAGCATCGCGGGGCTGGGAGCCGGCGGCGAGGGCGTTCCGTCTTTCTCCATCGCCGGCCCAACCGGCGAAGGCGTCACCACCCCCCTGACCTTCTGCCGTCAGCGGCGGTCGACCATCGTCGATGGAATGAGGTTCATGTGAGGACTGCTCGATTCGCGATGCCACCTGGCACTTGCCATCTGCCATTTGCCACCCCCCATTTGCCATCTGGCACTTGTCATCTGCCATCTGTCATCTGCCATTTGCCATTTGTCATCTGCCATCTGCCATTCTCCAGCGGGAGGACGGTGAGATGCAGCTCGGCCGGGTGAAGGGCAAGGCGACCTCGACGCTCAAGCACCCTACCTTTCAGGGTGAGCGGTTGCTGGTCGTCCAGCTCGAGACGGAGGCGGGCCGGCCCGATGGAGAGCCGATACTGGTTTTCGATCGTCTTGGGGCTGGTGTTGGAGACCGGGTTATCTGCACCAATGACGGCCGGGCCCTTCAGGACTTGCTGGGGCCTACCACCCCGGGCCGCTGGAGCGTCCTGGGCCTGCCCGATCGATGAGCCAACGATACGACCAGCGCGAAGGTAGGTTCTTCTCTCATGGGTCAAGCGTCGCTGAGTGCCAATGCTCTCGAATCGGCAACGGGACTGCCCCGGTTCCGCATTCCGGAGCGAGCATGCGACCTCGCTGATCCGATCAAGGAGGTCGACGAGGCCGTGCGGGCGGTCCTGGCTGAGCTGAAAGGCCCGTCCCGCTCTCGAAAGGAGTCCGACTGCCAGGTTGTCGTGGACAGACTGTTCTCCCTCCGGCATGCCGAGGCGCTTCCGCCTGGCGCCCGGATCGTTCAGCTCGGCCCCTCGACCGTCGTCACGCCCCTCGCCAGCGAGCTCCTCAAGCGAAAGGGGATCACGATCCGACTGGGCGGCCTGGGCGAATCAATGGGCTCTGTCCGTGGCGAATGGGGGTTTTCGATCGCGGCCGATTCGGAGGTGCTGGGGACGATCAAGGCGTTGCGGCGGGCCCTTCTCGAGGACCCGCGCGCCTGGATCGAGTTCGAGCCCTCGCTGGAGTTCCTGGCGAGCTGGCTCGTGGACGGGAAAGGTCGAGGGGCCATGTTCATCACGTCCGAGACGGCACTTGCGGTCTGGAAGTCGTGCCAGATTACCGGCGTCCGGGCGGCGTCGGCCGCGGAACCCGGCGAGGTCTACCGCGCCGTCCAGTCGCTGGGAATGAACCTGCTCGTGGTCGAGCCGGCCGGGAAATCGATCTCGTGGATCAAGCAACTGGCTAGCGCTTTCCGCGTCTCCGGAGCGCCCCGGGCGCCCGAGGCCCTACGTGTGGAGGACCGGTGATGAGGATTGCCGAGGTCATCGGCCGCGTGACCCTCTCCCGCCTTCACCCCAGCCTCCGCGGTGGCAGGTTCCTGGTCGCTGTCCCTTTGCCTCTCGAGGCAATGACCGAAGGATCGCGTGCACGCGGCGAGGAGCTTGTCGTTTACGACAACCTGGGGGCCGGACTCGGGGCCCTGATCGGCGTCAGCGAGGGCCGCGAGGCCGCCAACCCTTTTGGCAAGACAAAGACACCGGTGGACGCCTTCTGCGCCTGCCTGATCGACCAACTTTCCTTTTAGCTTGGCGAGCCATGAACGACGTGTCTCGGGCGGACCGAGAACGATCCGAACGATCAGATCTCCTGGAAACTCTCAACGACGGTGAGGATCCCTATGATCGGCAACGGCACGACGATGAACGAATGGAAAATGCGGGAGCTGATGTGCGAGATCGGCCGCCGGATCTACAATAAGGGGTTCGCCGCGGCCAATGACGGCAACATCAGTTGCAAGCTCTCCGACGACCGCGTGCTCTGCACGCCCACGCGCGTGTCCAAAGGCTTCCTGAAGCCCGACGACCTGTGCATCGTGGACCTCGAGGGCAAGCAGATCTCGGGAAAACGCAAGCGCTCCAGCGAGGTCCTGCTGCACCTGACCATCATGAAAGCACGCGCTGAGATCCGCTCGGTCGTGCACTGTCATCCCCCCCACGCGACCGCTTTTGCCGTGGCCCGGGAACCGATCCCGAAGTGCGTCCTGCCCGAAATCGAAATCTTCTTGGGCGAGGTGGCGATCTCACCCTATGAAACCCCGGGCGGCCAGAAGTTTGCCGACACCGTGCTGCCGTACGTCAAGGACACCGAGACGATCCTGCTGGCAAACCACGGCACGGTCACCTACGGCACGGACCTGGAAGACGCCTACTTCAAGACCGAGATCATCGACGCCTACTGCCGGATCTTGCTGCTGGCCAAGCAACTGGGCAAGGTCAACTACTACAACGACGACAAGGCCGCCGAGCTGATCAAGCTCAAGCCGAACCTCGGCATTTCCGACCCGCGGCTGACCCGCGGCCTCGAGAACTGCGACCTGTGCGGCAATAGCCTGTTTCGCCAGGGCTACGGCGACTTCAGCCCCGAGCCCAAGGTCTTCATCCATCCCAAGCTTCTGGAGAACGGCCAGCCCTCAGGCGCGGGGGTCGCCTGCCCGGTTCCATCCCAGCAACCCTCCCCGGCTGCCACGGCCGCGAGCGCGAGCGCGCCCTCGTCGAACGGCCACGCCCACGGACCGGACATCGATTCCCTGGTCCAGACCATCACCGACCAGGTCATGCACGCCCTGAACGGCGCGGCCAGGTGAAGCGACCCGACAACTGAAACGTGCAGGTGAAGTGACGCCCAGGGAGATCGAACATGAGAGTGAGCATCATCGGTGGCGGCGGGCTGGTCGGATCGTGCGCGGCATTCGCCCTCCAGTGCGGCGGAATCGTCAGCGGGATCGACCTGATCGACGTCAACCCCGACCTGTGCAAGGGCCAGGCGCTCGACCTGCTGCACGGTGCGTCGCTCGTGGCCGACCAGCGCATCCGCGCCACCGGCTACGAGGCCATCCCCGAGAGCGACCTGATCATGATCACCGCCGGCCTGAGGCGTAAGCCCGACGAGAGCCGGCTTGATCTGATCAATCGCAACGTCGAGCTGTTCCTGAACATCCTCGGCCAGGTCAAGGGCGCAGGGCCCAAGAGCGAGGCGATCGTCCTGGTCGTGTCCAACCCGGTGGACGTCTTGACTTACCTCGCCACGACCGAGCTCAGCCTGCCGCCGCACCAGGTCATCGGCCTGGGAACCGCGCTCGACACGGCCCGGTTTCGCAGCCTGATTGCCGAGGCACTAAGGCTCCCACCCACCCAGGTCACCGCCCTGATCCTGGGCGAGCACGGCGATGGCATGGTTCCGATCTGGTCGGCCGCGCAGGCCGCCGGCCTACCCCTGGAGAAGTATCCCGGCTGGACCAGCGCCGGGGCCGAGGCCCTCTTCACTCGCACCAAGGGCAGCGGCGCCGAGGTGATCAAGCTCAAAGGCGGCGCGGGGTTCGCCGTGGGTCTGTCGATCCGCGAGGTGGTTCACTCCGTGGCCCTTGACACGAAACGAATTCTCCCCGTGTCGGCCCTGGTGCAGGGCCAGTACGGGATCCGCGACGTCTGTATTTCGGTGCCGACCGTCGTGGGCCGGAAAGGGGTCGAGGCCCAACTGGAAATCGCCATCTGGCCCAAGGAAGTCTCGGCCTTGCAGCACTCGGCCCAGGTCCTCCGCGAAACGATCGACCAGGTTCAAAAAAGCAACAGCAAGGCGGCCGGCAAGCCGGCCGCGGCGTCAGGCCCGATCTCGGCTGGGAAAACCGTCGCCAGCCCCCGTCCCGTCCGCGTGACCATGGGAGCGGGAGCGAACGGTAACCCGGGTCCATCGGGGTCGCGCGTCACCATCTCGGGTCTGGGCCAGAGCCGGGGCCAGGCACGCGGAGGTCGCTGAGATGATCAAGTCGCTCGACCGCAAGCTCGCCGCGATCCATGCCGATGCGAACTGCCGTGAATTCATCCTGGCCGACGCCAAGGACGCCGACATGGCGCTGGGGTTGGGCGCGCCGGGCAAGTCTCCCGAGATGCATGCCGGCGAGGTCCGGTTCAAGACGCTCGAGGAGTACCGCGAGCAGATGCGGCTGATCACTCGTCAGGGACTCGTCGACATCATGCTCATGTCGGCCAGCTCGAACCATGCGCTGACGTTTCGCGAGCGGCTCTTCGATGGTTCGGCGGTCACTCCCGCGGTTCGCGCCAACGATACCACCGACATCCACCTGGCACGAGGAGCCGGCTACGCCGCGCAACCCGCACGGCCGTTCCGCACGGCCAGCATCGACCACATCCAGTGCGGCCACCTCGACTGCGCTGCCGAGGAGCGCGCGCTGGGGGCCGACCTGGGTCTCTACAGCGTCACGTTCAACAACAATCTCGAACGCGACATGGAGACGCTCGAGCACTTTCGGCGGTTTCGGGAAGAGGCCGAGCGCAAGGGCTTTCGCTATTTCCTGGAGGTTTTCGATCCCAACATCCCATCCGCCGTCGCCGGCGACGTCTTGCCCCACTACATCAACGACATGATCACCCGGATGCTTGCCGGCGTGTCGCCTTCCGGCCGTCCGCTCTTCCTGAAGATCGGGTACCACGGCCCGAAGGCCATGGAAGAGCTGGTCCGGTTCGACCCTCACCTGATCGTCGGGATCCTGGGAGGATCCTCCGGTACCACTCGCGATGCCTTTCAACTTCTGTCCGACGCCCAGAAATACGGGGCCCGGGCGGCCCTCTTCGGCCGCAAGATCAATCATGCGGAAAACCAGCTTGCCTTCGTGCAATTCCTGCGCCTGATCGTCGAGGGCCAGATCGGCCCGGTGGACGCGGTCAAGGCCTATCATGCGGTCCTGGGCAAGCTCGGCATCACGCCTCACCGGTCGCTCGACATGGATCTGAAGATCACCGAGCAATCGATGAGCTGCGGCAGCACGCCAGCGGTCGTCGCGCCCGTGCCAGCCAGACCAGTCGTTGCGCCACCCGCCGCACCATCGATGGACGGCGGATTGATCGCGGCCCACGCGGCCGCGTCGTCAGGAAACGGAGCGCACACGTGCGCCTGTCAGGGCGCGACGACACCGATCTCAACATCCTGCGCCTGCAAGACCCCGAAGGTTACCGAGTCTCTGGCAACGACCAGAACCCAGGGCCTTCCAGCATCCTGGAACGGCCGGCCCGACTTCACCACGATGAGCCCCGCCGATCGCCTGGACTACCATCGCCGCCGGCTCGGACTGGGGCGCTGATTCGAAGGCTCCGTTGCCGTAGTCTGGATTGCTCGATCGTGGACCGCGCTCGGTTCCTCACCGATGCGGGTCTCGCTCGAGATGATCCAGACGCCGCTTTTCCGGAGAACCGGGACCATGTTTTTTCTGCCGGGCCAGCGTTCCGTTCCGGCACGGCCGGCGCTCCTGTTGTTGATCTTGTCGCTGGCACCGGCCTGCTGGCCGGCCTCGCTCGTCGCCCAGGGCGTCGAATACGTGAAGGCCAATTACACCAAGTATGAGTTCCGGATTCCGATGCGCGACGGCGCCCGGCTATTCACGTCGGTTTATGTTCCCAAGGACCGTTCGCAGACCTACCCGATTCTGCTTTCACGAACTCCCTATGGCGTACAGCCGTACGGCGTGGACGCTTACAGGGCGGACATCGGCCCTTCGCCGCTTTTCGGTAGCGAAGGCTATATCGTGGCCTATCAAGATGTCCGGGGACGGTGGATGTCCGAGGGGGAGTTCGTCAACATGCGGCCGCACAAGGACGCCAAGAGCGGCCCGACGGACATCGACGAGAGCACGGACACCTTCGACACCATCGACTGGCTGATCAAGAACATTTCCAACCACAATGGCAAGGTGGGCATGTGGGGAATCTCTTACCCCGGCTTCTACACCGCGGCGGGAATGATCGACGCCCACCCGGCACTCAAGGCAGCCTCGCCCCAGGCTCCCATCGCCGACTGGTTTGCCGGCGACGACTGGCACCACAATGGCGCCTTGTTCTTGCCCCATGCCTTCGACTTCCTCGCATTCTTCGGGCATCCGCGTCCCGAGCCGACCAAGAGAGAGCCGCCCGAGCGGTTCCGCTACGGCACACCCGACGGTTACGCCTTCTACCTCCAGTTGGGACCGCTGTCGAACGTCAACAAGAAGTACTTCAAGGACGATGTTCCGTTCTGGAACGAGATGATGCAGCACGCGAACTATGATGATTTCTGGACCGCGCGAAATCTTCGACCGCACCTCAAGAACATTCGACCGGCCGTGCTGACGGTAGGCGGCTGGTTCGACGCCGAAAATATGTACGGGGCGCTCGAGACCTACAAGAACGTGGAGGCTTCCAGCCCCGGCACCACCAACGTCCTGGTGATGGGCCCCTGGCTTCATGGCGGGTGGGCGAATGGAGACGGTTCCTCGCTTGGCCCGGTCCCGTTTTCCACGAACACCGCCGCGCACTATCGTGAAAACATGGAGTTCCCGTTCTTCCAGTACTTTCTCAAGGGCAAGGGCACGCCGAGCTTCCCGGAAGCCCGCGTCTTCGAGACCGGAACCAACCAGTGGCGCGAGTATGACACCTGGCCTCCCCGCAAGACCCGCTCGCGATCTCTCTACCTGAACGACTCGGGTCGCATCAGCTTCGAGCCGCCTGAAGGTTCCGCCCCTTCGGCGTTCGACGAATACCCGAGCGATCCCTCACGGCCCGTGGAGTTCGTCGATCAGATCACCCAGCGAATGAATGGCGACTACATGATCCAGGATCAGCGGTTCGCCTCGCGCCGGCCCGACGTGCTGGTCTACCAGACCGCCGCGCTGGAAGGGGACCTGACGCTGGTGGGACCGATTCAGGTTCGTCTTTTCGTCTCGACGTCCGGAACCGATTCCGACTGGATCGTCAAGCTGATTGACGTTTACCCCGCCGACTTCCCGGGAACCGGCGTCGGGGGCGCAACGGTTCCACTGGGTGGCTACCAGCAGCTTGTCCGCGGCGATGTGATGCGTGGCAGGTTTCGCAACAGTCTATCCGCGCCCGAGCCGTTCGTGCCCGACCAGCCAACTCCGGTCAGCTTCCGTCTTCAGGACATCGCGCACACATTCCGGACCGGCCACACGATCATGATCCAGGTCCAGAGCACCTGGTTCCCCCTGGTCGATCGCAATCCTCAGACGTTCGTGGAGATCGGAACCGCCAAGGAAGCCGACTTCCGGAAAGCGACCCAGCGGATCTATCGCACCAGGGAGATGCCCTCGCACTTGGAAGTCATCGAACTACCGCGCTGACCCTCCGCGTCGTTTGCGTTGGCCTCGGTCTCTCCATTCCCCTTGACTGACCTCGTCATGGGATTCATAGTAAATACATCAAGCCGAAGTGGCGGAATTGGCAGACGCGCTAGGTTCAGGTCCTAGTGGGCTTAACGGCCCGTGCAGGTTCAACTCCTGTCTTCGGCACTAACGCTTTGAGGATCCAACATGGCTTCGACAACCTCTCAGGAACTCACGGTGGACGCGTCCATCAGTGATTTCTTATTTCGACACGGCGCCGAGCGGGAGTTCCGGAAGGTCTGTGAGCTTGTGCGGGCCTCGTTTCCGGCATTGACTGGCATCGAAGTGGTGTTGCAAGAAGATCCCGATGAAGATGGCCGGGCCAGGGCCGTCGTGTGCGCCAAGCTGCCCGAGGTATATCCCGATGACCAGCTTCAAGCCTCCATGCGACGCTACCACGAGCGTCTGATCGCGGAGCTTCCGCTTTCCTATTGTCCCCTCTTCGCACTGGTTGTAGCGTTCGTTTCGGAGTGAACATGCAGTGGGGCGAGTTCCAGGACACCGCCGGGCGTCTCGCGCAAGGGGCAACGGAGGGAGACTGGCGTTCGGCCGTTAGTCGCGCGTATTACGCTGTTTTCCACTGGTTTCACGGATTTCTATTGTCGAATGGCCTGGATGTCGGTCGGGGCGGCCAGAGCCACTTCAACCTCTATAGCGGCCTATTGAATTGTGGTTTCCCCCGGGTAGCTGCGATTGCGAGCAGGATCGACGGCCTGCGGGCGCACCGCGTGTGGGCCGACTACGACCTGGCCCGGCCGATCGGCTGGCGCGCCGCGCAGACCAGTGTGCGAGAATCGCGTGCGCTGGTTGCTGATTTTCAGACCGTGTTGGCAGCTTTGCCCTCCATGCAAATCGTCGATGGTGCCCGGAAGCATCTCCAGTCGATCGGCCGGCTCGGGAGACAACCGTAGGTGGATGGCGATTATCTCGTGCCGAAGCCTTGATGGTGGCGGCAGATCTGAGAGTCGTAGGACAAGGCCGGCCCAAATGCGAGTGGAACGACACCATCGGACCCGGAAGAGCAGGATCCTGAGACGACAGAAACCCGGCCCCAGCGGAAGGCCGCGGAGTTAGGTATGGTGTCCCCGGAACCCACGGGGCTGGATGTGGCGGCAGGAGCAGCCGGTGCGGATCCCCGACTACGACGAGCCGGAGCCGGACATCGCGATTGTCCGGGGGACCAACGACGACTACAAACACCGGACCCCGGAACCGTCGGACGTGGCGCTGCTCGTCGAGGTCTCCGAGAGCACCTACGATCGCGACCGGGGCGAGAAATGGACCGCCTACGCCAAAGGCGGGATCCCGGTCTATTGGATCATCAACCTGGCCAAGGGGCGGGTCGAGGTCTATACCCACCCGAGTCCAGCCGGTTACCGGTCGCGCGGGGACTTCCAGCCCGGCCTGCTTGTCCCCGTCACGATCGGCGGCCAGTCGCTCCGCCCGATCGCCGTCGCCGACATCCTGCCCTGACGGCCGCCGGCGCGGCCCCCGATCGCGTCGCCATCCACACAGCAACGGGATTCTCCCCCCTGCGCTCTACCTACGGTCATTCGGTGCTGGAGTAATAGGAAGCGCCGGAGGATCTGATGGAAACCTATTTGATTGTGATCGGAAGAACACCGACTGGTTACAGTGGCCACTGTCCTGACGTCTTGGGCTGCGCCTCAGCGGGCAAGACGGTCGAGGCAGTCGTGGCAAACCTGAAACAGGCGCTGGAACTTCACTTCGAAGGCATGGTGGAAGATGGCGATCCGATTCCCAAACCCCGCGGTCTCGATTCGTATCGAGAGGTGATGAAGGATATGGATTTGGACCAGTATTTCCTGGCTCATGTCCAGATCGATACGAGCCGATATGCCGCCCCAATGAGCCATTCCTGAGCCAGGACATGTCGGCGCAATTGTCTGCCGCTCGACGGCCGCTTTCCAGTCGCCCATCTCGGCATAGGCAGCTCCCCAGGGAAACAATATGCCCAAGCAATCGAGACCACCCTTCGGGCGGTGCCCCCTCGCGCTCCCAGGGGAAGGGAAATGAAGCAGCCTTGGTCCATGGGGACGGGCGTGGCGCCCGACAGCCTCGCAAGATGGTACAATCGGTTATGCAGAGCAAGCAGAACCCAGCGATCCGTCCGGAGTTTCGCCATGTCAACGATCAGCTCCCTACCCACGACCGAGCTCGCGAGCGGACCGATTGACCTCACCGTCGTCGAGCCCGAAGGCCATTTCGAAGTTGTCAATGGAAAGGTGGTGGAGAAGCCGGCCATGGGAGTCTTTGAAACCTGGATCGCGTCAGAACTGTTTGGCTGGCTTGAACGATCGCCTGGAATCCAGGAACATGGTCGCTTTCCCAGCGAAATGCTCTTCTTGCTCGATGCGGCCAACGACCTCAAGCGCCGGCCGGACCTCGCGTTTGTCTCTCATGAGCGATGGGCGCGGAACCGTCCTGTTCCCAGAACGGACGCCTGGGAGGTCATCCCCGATCTGGCCATCGAGATCATCAGCCCGATGAACCTTGCCTGCGAAGTTCTTGTCCGGGTCGATGACTACTTCCGATCCGGAGTCAGGTCGGTCTGGGTCGTCTATCCGGTCGCAGAACAGGTTTACGTTTACGAATCTCCCACGAGCGTGCGGATTCTGACGCGTTCCGACCGCCTCGAGTTGCCGGCCATACTGCCTGGCTTTCAGGTCCCGCTGGAGAGCCTTTTTGAACGACCCACCGCGAGTTTGATCGACTGAACCCGCCCACCCCGTTCCGGGGGCCCACCGCCGGGCTTCAACCCGCGCGGTCAGGCGGGCTTCTCCCGTGGGGCTTTAGCCCTCAAGCCGCCCTGGCGGCGTAAGTCAACGAGTAATGGTTCCGGTAAACATTGCTTGCAAAAGGGTTGGCCCGTGGTACAGTGGGCTCGTTCTTTGGCAATTTGCTGTTGCCGGTTGTGGGGAGAAGGCCCCCACGTAAAACAGCAACCACGATCGAAGAGCCCGTCCCGTCCGTCAGGAGACGCACGGAGCGGCTTGTCTCCACAAACCTCGCGGCGGGGGCAACCTCGTGGTCGGCTTGGTTCTCAGGAGACATCGAAAGCTCCAAGTATCGTATCCTGCGCAAGCAGGTTATGCGTAGCTGCCAGGACACTGGCCAGGAACGGACTGCTGTAGCTCGGAGTGATCCGAGAAGCTGCTGGACTTCAGTCCGAGCAGAGTGTCACTTCTCAAGATACCGTTTAAGGATGCGATTTTCATGATCGACCCCCGCGTGGCCAGCGGGCTGCGGGACCTCCCTCCCGCGGTGATGATTCCCCGTGAGCGAATGCTGGCGGCCTTTCGCCGGACCTTCGCCAGTTTCGGCTTCGTGCCGATCGAGACCCCGCACATCGAGCGCATGGAAGTGCTGACCGGCAAGGGAGCGGGTTCGGACGAGGTGCTCAGGCAGATCTTCGAGGTCACCAATCGGGGCGGGACGCCCGGCGAGCTGGCGCTTCGGTTCGACCTGACCGTCCCGCTGGCCCGGTTCGTCGCCAGGCATGTTGACGAGCTAGGCGTGCCGTTCAAGCGGTATGCGATCGGCTCGGTCTTCCGTGGCGAGCGTCCGGCCAAGGGCCGGTTCCGCGAATTCGTCCAGTGCGACTTCGACACGATCGGCACCGAGAGCGTGCTGGCCGACGCCGAGATCGCCCAGGTCATTCACTCCGCCCTGGAGGGCGCAGGGGTTCTTGACTTCACGATCACGCTCAACGACCGCAAGATCCTTGACGGCATGCTCGAATCGCTGGAGCTCTCGGGACGTAGCGGCCAGGTGCTGCGGGCGCTTGACAAGCTGTCCAAGATCGGTCCGGAGGGCGTCGTCGACGAACTCCAGAAAGAGCACGACCAGGGCGGGGCGGGGTTGAGCTCGGACCAGGCCAGATCGGTCCTTGCGTTTGCCGAGACCGGGCGCGGCGGCGTGGAGGTGCTTCGCGAGGCCGAGGCGGCGCTCGGTTCCAACCCGCACGCCGGCCAGGGTATCGCCAACCTCCGCACCGTCCTCGACCTGCTCGACGCCGCGGGCATTCCGCAGGACCGGATCGCCATCGACCTGGGCCTGGCGCGCGGGCTCGATTACTACACGGGAATCGTCTTCGAGACCACGGTCAAGGGCTGGGAGAAGTTCGGCAGCATCGCCTCGGGAGGACGCTACGACAATCTCGCCAGCCTCTTCACCGCGCGGCGGCTGCCCGGCGTCGGGGCCTCGATCGGGCTGGACCGGCTGCTGGCCTTGCTCGACGAGGCCGGGCAGCTCAAGTCGGCGGCCACGACCGCGCCGGTGCTGGTGGCGAACTTTCCTGGCACCGATCCGGTGATCCCGTTTCGCATGGCCGCACGGCTGCGCAACGCGGGCATCGGCGCCGAGGTCTATCCCGATCCGATCCAGATCGGCAAGCAGATGGGTTATGGTTCCAGTCGCGGCCACAAGCTGGCCGTCATCGTGGGACCCGACGAGGCAATCCGGGAAGTCTTCAACCTCCGGGACCTGACGTCCCGCCAGGAAGACAAGGGCCTTTCCTGGTCGGTGCTCGAGGACTCGGTGCAGAGTGTCCTGGAGATCCTCGCGCAGGAAGGACACCGGTTATGAATCCCGTCCCAGCGGAGCCCGGGCGGCCGATCGGGATGGATTCGATCGAGCGTCCTGTCGGACGGGTGCGGGGCACGAGAGACTGGCTGCCCCACGATTTTGCCCGTGTCGCCGCGCTCGAGCGGCTCTTGCTGGACCAGTTCCGGCGGGCGGGCTACGAGCCGATGCGGACGCCGATCCTCGAGTTCGCGGAATTGCATGAGCGCAAGAGCGGGGCTGGGATCGTGGCCAGGCTGTTCGAGATTTCCGGCGGTGGGCCGGCCGGGATCTGCCTGCGGCCTGAGCTCACCGCCAGCATCGTGCGGGCCTATGCCGAAGCCGCGGAGTGCCCCCCCCTGCCCGCTCGCGTCAGCATGTCGGGCCCGGTCTTCCGGTTTCAGCCGCCGACGCCCGGGCGCGACCGCGAATTCACCCAGGTCGGCGTCGAACTCATCGGGGCTGGGGGGCCGGCCGCCGATGCCGAGGTCATCTGGCTGGCCGACTGGTCCCTCCGCGCGCTGGGGTTCGCCGATGCGTCGATCCGGATCGGCCACGTCGGCTTGATCCTCGAGCTCTTGAGCCGGTCGGGACTTCCCCCCGCGGCGACCTCGGCCCTGGTCGAATCGCTGAGCGAGGCCGCTGCCGAAGGCCATAGCGTGCGTGCGATCGAGTCGGGCCTGCAGCGGCTGGGCGGCTGGCTGCGGACCGAAGATGACGACGCGCTGGAATGGCCGCCGGCTGCCGGGCCCGCCGAGGCCCCCGCCGTCGATCGCCTCTTCCGGCATCTCGTCCCCGACGTGACCGGCCGCCGCTCGGCCGGCGAGATCATCGACCGGCTGAGGCGCAAGTGGGATCTGGGGCACTCGCTGAGCGAGGTCCTCTCACGCGTGCGCGACCAGGTGCACGCTCTGGCCGACCTGCGCGGACCGGCCGGGCCGATGCTGGATCGCCTTGATCGCGAATACGCAGCGCTCGCGCCCGAATCGGTTGCCGCCCTGCGCTCGCTGCTGGACATGCTCGGCCATCATGGGGTCGACTCCGGGCGGATCGAGCTCGACCTTGGTTTCGGCCGGGGGATCGGCTTCTACACCCAGATGATCTTCGAGATCGTTGTGCCGACCTCGGAGGGGCCGGTCGAGGTCTGTGGCGGCGGCCGCTACGACGGCCTGGCACGCGTCCTGGGCAGTCAGCGCGACGACCGCGGCGCGGGATTCGCCTTTGGGCTGGAACGGGTGCACGCGGTTCTGAAGGCGCGATCGGACGCGGTGCCAGGCGGCACGGTGGGCTGTCGCGGCTACCTCGTCACCAGCGGCAAACCGGACGAGGTCACTCCCGCGGCGATCGACCTGGCGACATTCCTGCGGGAACGGACCCAGGTTCCCGTGGTCCTTTCCGGCCTCGGGTTCCAGGCCGCGGTCGAGCAGGCCCGCGCCCTGGGCCTGGGCCAGGTGGTCACGGCCGGGGGGACGATCGAGCTCTGGAACCTCGAGTACGGCGATGTTCGCTCGGTCCGGGAAGGTGAGCTGATCGACCAGATGCGCACCCGCCTGGCCGTCTTTCGGGGCGATCGAACATGAGCACGCTCATCGACCCCATCCGCCTGGCCATCCCCTCCAAGGGCCACCTGTACGACGGGGCCGTCGACCTGCTCAGGACGGCCGGCTACAAGGTCCGTCGGGCCAGCGACCGACAGTACGAGGCGACGATCTCCGGCCAGCCGAGGTTCCACATCGTCTTCATGCGGCCGGCCGACATCGTGATCCAGGTCCAGGAGGGCCGCTGCCACCTGGGCGTCACGGGGATGGACGTCTACGCCGAGCACGCCTTCGAGGCCGAGCACGCTGCCGTGGTCATTCCCGACCTCGGTTACGGCGGCTGCCGGCTGGTCGTCGCCGTGCCCGAGAGCTGGATCGACGTCAGCCACATCATGGACCTCGTGGATCTGACGACGGAGTTCAAGATCGCCGGCAAGACTTTTCGGGTCTCGACCAAGTACCCGGCAGTGGTCCGGCAATACTTCCGGAAGTGGGGCATCTATTATTACCAGTTGGTCGATTCGCAGGGCGCCCTCGAGCTGCACCCCAGCCTGGGCATCGCCGACATCATCGTGGACCTGACCAGCTCGGGCACGACCCTCAAGGACAACCGGCTGCGCGAGATCAAGGGCGGCACCGTGCTCGAATCAGCCGCCTGCCTGATCGGCCACGCTCCCTCCCTTTCCACTCTTGTTGCCGAGGGAGAGACCGGCCCGCTCGCCCTGCTGCTCGACGCCATCGACGGCGTCAAGCGCTCCGAGGGCCTGCTCCACCTCGAGGTCGTGGGCAACCCCGCCGCCCCCGGACCCGGCCCCGAGACGGCCGCCGCGGTGGCCAGATACCTGAGCGGCCAGGGCGCCCAGCAGCTCGTCCGCGGCGAGGTCTGGGACGACCAGGGCCAGCCCGGCTGGCGCGTCACCGCGCTCGTCGCCGCCAGCAAGCTCGCCGCCTGCCAGCGTCCTCTCCTCGCGCTGGGCGCCAGCCGCATCGTCGGCCTGCCTGCGCAGTTCGTGTTCGATCGCGACGTCCCCTCGACGTTCAACGAGCTGAGCGAACGCCTGCTCCGCGACTGAGGTCCGTTCTAGACTGACATTCGAGACCATGCACTGGACCCTCGCATGCCAGGGTCTGGGGGTCGTGAGGCGGGCCCCTCGCCCTGGATCGCGTCGATCCGCCTGGCCGGAAGCTCGTCGTCGAGATGGCGGGCCGCCGCGGTAAGGGCTCGCACGTCACTCAGGTTGGCCAGGTAAACGCACGCGGCGATCAGTCCGCAGCCGTAAGTCAGGACGCGGAAGCCCATCATGCTCAGGGCGCCGCTGGGGTGTCCCACCAGCTTGAAGAGCTGTTCCCCGATTCCCTCACTGAGGCCCAGAGCGCCGAAGGGAAGGGGAACGATGGTGGAAAAAAGGGTCAGGGGCACCATCAGGTAGTGCTGGGCGAGCGTCGTCGTGATCCCCGTGGGAAAGAGCATTTTGCCCATGACGAAGAAGGCCAGGACGCTCAACGCGTGGCCGAGCACCGAGAGGCCGAGGCTGACCAGAACGACATCGAGCCGGAGCCGGTAGGTGGTGGACATGGCCTCGAGCTCCGACATAATCAAAAACAGTCGCCCGTGTCCACTCCCACCCAACCGTGGGAAGAACCGGTGCAGCACGTTGCCGAAGATGGCCGTCAGCAGGAGCACGCCCAGCCCCAGCGCGACCCAGGCCGCAACGATTAGTTTACGAATGTCCGGAGAGGCCAATCGCCAGGCCAGAACGCCGGCGCCTGCCGCCAGGCTAAAAAGGCCCAGCAACCCGACGATCCGGTCGATCAACATCGAGGCAATGGCTTGCGTTCTCTTGATTTGCATTCGAACGAGATAGGCCGCTTTGATGAAGTCACCGCCAACCGGGCCGGGGATCACCAGGCCGAAGACGTATCCGATGCAACCTAACAGCACCGTGTCCCGCAGCTTGAACCCTGGCTCGATAACCCGCACCAGCATGTGCCAGCGCAGATAAGAGATCAGCAGGCTGATCTGGTAGATCAGAAGTCCCAGGCCGAGCAGTCGCAGGTCCAGCCGGTGGCGGAACACCTCGCCGATCTTGTCTCTGTTCTGCCAGATCACCAGCCCCAACAGGGCGAAGGCCAGCGCCGCCAGGAAGGCGTTTACAACCGGGCCGAGCCGCAAGTGTTTCCGGGGTCTTGTCATTGAATGCCAGTGGCTCTACACGATGCTTCGGGGCGAATTCAGCTTGAGTCCGCCGTGGTGTTCCCTGGGAGTACGACTCCCCGGGGGATGTGTGGTCCGTACCCCCGCAGCGTCACCGTTGATGTCTTGCCTTCCCCCTTAACGGGCACGTTATCGTGATTTGCGGGCCGCCCGTCAGGGCGATTCCGACCGTGAACTCCGACTTTGCTCCGTAGGTTCCGAAGCTGTTCACAATCATAGATGTAGTACTCTCCATCCGACTCGCCGTACAGGTCCTTGATGCGATACTTGAGAACGATGAAATCCAGGCCTTCCTCTTCGCAAACGCGAAGCAAATCTTCTGCTTGCGGGAAGTGAACGTCGCCCTTAATCTGAAAAATGTCACGAAGAGAAATCTTCCAATCATTTGCATCCCAGAATAATCTTAATCTTTCAAACTCAAACGGAAGGGCTAGAGCGGCGCGACGATAGCCCTCGACAGCGGTTCCGCGGTTAAAGGCGCAGCCACTCATCTGCACCACGTTGTAGAAACTGTTGTTCCCGGTTCCAAACCATACGTCCTCCACCGGAGTAGGCCAGTAGATGGTGAACGGTTTGGTGCGACCGGCAACTCGGCTGGCAAGTCTGGAGTCGACGAACCGAACGTGGCGATTGCGAACATCGAAGTGCCTTCCATACCAGTCGGAGTTTGGGGCGCACACGAGGAGAGCCTGGTAGGCGGCACAGCACCCGAGAAGCAGAAAGCGAAGATGCAAGCTCTGCCCCGCAACCCTAATTAAAGCAATGACTCCACATGTCACTATTATAATGATCGGAAGCACCCACAATGTGCCGGACAGGTGCATCGCGATCAGCACAGGATGAAGTTCCAGCACGATGGGTGGCTCGGTTCCGAACAACATGGCGAGCTGAATGAGATTGAATAGGAGCATCAATCCGGATGTCGCCAAGAAGGCGTTCTGCGTGCTTCGCCAGAGCCAGTCGGAGTGTCGTGCCAACTTGGCGAATCCACGAGACAAAACCGCGAATCCTAGCAGAGGGAGCAAGATCATGCAGACGGATGCCCAGAGACCGCTGTCCCGCTTCGAGGTGAGAAGCAGCACGACGACCAAGCTTGCGCTGCGAGACTGCTGGCTGCCGCACTGCCAGAGATGAGCGGCCAGCCCGTAGCCGGCGGGAATCGCCAGCAACTCCAGAAGCCAGAGCGTCCGGTAGGGTGACGTCTGGATCAGCAGGAGGTAATGGGAGTTCACGGCGATCAGCGAGCCGATCAGGCCGATGAGGGCGGACCCCAGAACGGCTGCCCAGAATGTCGCCAGCCGACGAACCGGGCAATGGGCGGCAGTCCAGACGACCAACCCACACTCCAAGGCGATTCGAATCCAGTCGGACCACCACCAGCAAGCCGGACGGATGTAGAAGCAAATCTTCAAGCTGATCGCGCGCCAGACATCATCCATGTGGCCGAACAGCCGATTGCCCAACGGCTCGATACCAATCACGAGGGTGGCGAGGGCGACCGCAGCCAAGGCAAGCCAAACGCATTGCCTCCAAGTACAACGGCCCGCCATCCACCAGAGCCCGGCCGGCAAGATGCCCCCGACCGCCATCAGGGGATGTAGCAAGAAAGAACCGAGCAGGAGGAGAATTGCGGCCATCGACCGTCCGGTCAGCATCCGCTCCAGACCGAGCAGTACGAGCGCACACGAAGACAGGCGCGGGGTCAGAAACGATTCGTTCACATGAAAGATCTCGTTGCCGCCGAAGGCGACCGGCACGATGGCCAGATGAATCAGCGCGAGGATCAAGGCGAGGTTGCTGGAGATGAGAACCCGGGACAGGCGCAGTAGGCTCCAGAAGAGGATGGCTTTGCTCGCCAGGTACACGCAGAAGAACGCAGCGTGGATCCCGCAGAGCTGCACCAGGGGAGCCATGAGGACGGTGAACACGGAGTATCGGTCCTGAGAGCCGTACCGAAGGTAGAGATCCCCCGCGAAACTCCCTGGATGAATCCGTTCCAAGATCTGGACCGCATAGAGGCGGGAATCGTGATCGAGTCCCCTGTAAGGCTCGACCAGTGCGTTGGCAGCCAGGAGGAGGCAAACGAGAGTCACTGGATCAGCGGCCAGCCGTCCCAGACGCGTTTCCAGGTCCTCCACCAAGCCCTCGATCGACAGCGTCATGGTCGCACTCTACTACATAGCGGCGTGATCGCCGAGGGCTCGCCGCAACCTGAACCCCATTCGGAGCCGATCTCGCGGCCGACACACCGTTCAGTCTGTCGGTTGAGCTTCTCGGCCAGCACCAAGGCCCTGCGAATGCACTCGTCGGAGTTGATGTAATCGAATTCCGCGAAGCGGCCGAGCAAGTCGATTCCGATCGCCGTGAAGTAGTTTCGCACGACCTGTGTGTTCCTGCCGTGTGCCTGGTCATGAACCGGGTAGGCATATTCGAAACGCCGCGTGTCACGGACGATGACATCCTCCTCGCGAAGAATGCCGACGCGGGCGAGATCGCCGATCACCCGGTCAAGGAACTCGCCATCGCTCAGTCGATCCGTCGCGTCGCCGCTCCGCACTGTTGTTTCGGCGACGAGCGACGACGTTCCCGGCCTGACCATGTTCGGGCTGAAGAAACCCATGAAGCAGACGCGGTGAGGCGCCACGGTTGAGTCGGGAATGTAGACGGCGCTCCTGTCCAGCAGCGACTCGTTGTTGACCGCGATGAGCGACACGCGAATGGCATTGTAACGGAGGCTGCGGACCGCATCGACGACACCGACCGGCACGTCGCCGAGGCAGCGGATCGCCTCGTGAATCGGGAAGGCGAGCACGAGGTGGTCAAACTGCCACGTCGTCTGCCCCGCAACAACCGTCCAGCCGTCCTCGTTCTTGCGGATCGATCGGACCGGACTGTTGCAATGAACCCGGGACACGTCCGCGATAATTGCCTTCACCAGCGCCTCGAAACCGCCATGGAGCGGGTAGCGGAAGTGAAGTTGATGAGTGTAACCCTCGGTCTCGATCCCCAGCGCTGACTTGACTACATCCTCCATCGGCGGCTGCGGGACCCTTCCCACCCAATCCAGTCCCATCTCCCGCGGTTCCGTCTTCCAGATCTTGCGGTTGTAGGGGAGGAAATACTTCTCCGCGATCGACCGGCCGAACGCGCGATATCCCCATTCCTCGAGGTTTGACGGTTCCGGTGAGTCGTTCTTCAGGTAATCAATCAGGCAGTCATAACAGTCTTGCTTCTCGAGCGAGCCGAGATCGTTCTCGAAGGGGTACTTGACATACCGGCCCTTGAAAAGAATCTTATTGTCCCGCGTGCAATGACTGATGTTCTCGCCGAGCAGGCAGTTCACCAGATCGGTGACGTGGTGGTGCTTCGAGAAGAGGATGTGGCCGCCGACGTCGTAGCCGAAGCCGTCCTTCCAGAAGGTCCGGCACAGCCCTCCGGACTCGGGCTCCTTCTCCAACACCTCGCTCGGGTGCCTGAGGAAACGCTGCAACGTGAGTCCACTGATGCCGCCGCCCAAAATCCCGATGTTCATGACTCCCTCTTTGCGACGGCTTTCAAGAGAACCGCACCGTCAGAATTCGCCTGAGCGTCCACCACGAGGTTTCCAGCGACCGCATCGTCGTCTGGCCGATCCGCTCCCGGTAGTTAATATTGACGACCTTTAAACGTTTGTTCATCTTGATCGGTCGGAGGAGCAACTCGACCGGCAAGGCGGCCCCGTCCGGCTGGTACTTGAGCTCGTCGATGAGCGTCCTGCGGTAGGCCCTCATGCCACTATGCAAGTCCTTTACCCGGCGCAGAAGCAGGAGCGATGCCAGCAGCGCGAAGCTGTAGTTGCCCAGGTAGTTCAGCCAGGGCATGGCCCGGGGCTTCGCTGCCAGCCGCGAGCCGTCCACGATGTCGTACCCGTCCTCCAGGACCAGGCGGGCGAGGTGCGGAATCTGTTCGGCGGGGTAGGTATCGTCGCAGTCGAGCGTAACCACGACCTGGCCGCCGGCCGATCGCAGCGCCATGTCCATGGCCGGTCCGTAGCCGCGCGGCGGAAACTGTTTGATGACCCGAGCCCCCAGCTCCTGCGCGATCTCCGCGGTACGGTCGGTGCTCGAATCCACGATAAGGATCTCCGCTTCCGGAACGGCCTGGCGGATGTCGCCGATGACTTTCGAGACGGCAGCCATCTCGTTGCGCGTGATCAACGCGACTGTCAGGTTGTTGCTGTTCAGGGCCAAGGCCATCGCTCTGCTCTCTCCTTCGGCTTGCTGACACGACGACGATCGCCGGGTTGACCTCTCCACGGCATGAGGCGGACCACCGGGAGAGCTCCGTCACAGAATCCTCGTCCCCGCGAAATCAATCTTGAACCGCAATTCGGCGAGCCCTTCCGCCTCCATGGCGCATCTCAGACGCATGGGATCGTCGGCCAGGAACATCAGGAAGCCGCCGCCGCCGGCGCCGATGAGCTTACCGCCCACGGCACCGTTGCTGCGCCCCACCTCGTACCAGTGGTCGATGCGCGAGCTGGAGATGAGTTTCGATCGCACTCGCTTCCGCTCCCAGTGCTCGTGGAGCAGCCGGCCATAGGCGTCGAACTCGCCCGCCTCGAGGACTGACCGGCTTTCATAGCCGATCTGCTTGATCGCATGGAGGTTGCTGATCATCTCTCCGCATTGGTCCCGGGTCCTGTCATCCTGGTCCTTGAGGATCTCGGGCGCCTGCCTGACGATGCCTGTTGAGAACAGGAGGACGCGCAGCTCGAACTCGCGGAGACTGTCATCGGAGAGGTTCAGGGGAGTCACCACGACACTGCCGTCGGGCCGGAATTGGTAGGCGTTGACCCCCCCGCAGGCCGCCACGTATTGGTCCTGCTTCCCCACCGGTTCGCGGAGCACGTCGATCTCGATGGCACAAGCCGCCTCGGCCAGCTTCTCGGGCGTCACGGTCTTGTTTCGGAACCGGTAGAGTGCTTTGAGAAGGGCGGTCGTGAAACTGCCCGACGAGCCCAGGCCTGTGCCGGCGGGGACATCGGCCATGGAGGTGATTTCAATGTTGCTCTCCTCGATCTCGAGCAGCCGCAGCACCTCGCGGACGATCGGGTGCCGCACCTGGTTCGGCTTCGCCACGCGCTCGATTTGGGAATAGCGAACGACGAGTTCCGCAAGGAATGTCCGGTGGACCGTGACATAGACGGCTTTGTCGATTGCCGCAGCAATAAGAAATCCGCCGAACTCCCGGTAATAGGACGGTAAGTCCGTGCCGCCCCCCCCCAGACTGATCCGCAACGGACTGCGAGCAATGACCAAGGTGGAGCTCCTTCGTCAGGAACAATCGGGGTGGTGTCCGATGGTGCCGGAGCACATCTCCGCTCCGAGCGAATCACACTCGGAGAGCCCGGCGGACAGCGCTGTGCATGGGACCGAGGCCGGTTCGGTCGCCCTGCCCTGGTCACACCCGGCCTCCAGGTCGGCTCGCATGGCTTGCATTGCCTCGCTCAGTGCCTGGGCGGAGGTCCGGGTCGGACGCCAGCCCAGACGGCGGATCTTGTCGATGCTCAGGCGAATGACCGGGACATCGCCCTTCCAGCCACGGTCGCCCCCGGTGTACTCGAAGCGGACCCTGCCCGGCCGCAGGCCCAGGCAAGCGCACGCCAGGTTGGCGATCTGAGCTACCGTGATATAATCACCCGTGGCAACGTTGAATGCTTCGAAAGGGCAACCAGCCGGTTCGCCGGCGAGGAGCACGGCGGATACGACGTCGGAGACATGGACATACGATTTGCTCTGCCGGCCGTCGCCGAGGATGCGGAGTCTAGTCGGGTCCTGGCGGAGCCGGCGCACGAAATCGAACCCGATGCCATGGGTTTGCCGGCGGCCCACGACGTTGCCGAAGCGGAAGACACGGCCTCGCATATCGAACATGGAGCAGTAGGAGGCGATCAGCGCTTCGCCGGCCAGTTTACTGGCGCCGTAAGTCGAGATGGGAACAAGCGGGCCGTGGTCCTCCCGGGCTTCCACTTCGCCGATCTCACCGTAGACGCCGCTTCCCGAGGCGTACAAGATCTGCCGTGTCCCGGTCTGGCGCATGGCCTCGACGACGCACTGCGTCAGCTCGGTGCCCTCGCGGAAGTCGATGTCCGGCTCGGTGACGGCACGGGCGATATCGGGGTTCGAGGCCAGGTGAATGACCGTGTTGTGTCCCGCCATTGCCGCTTTCAACCCGGCCAGGTCGTGTACATCACGGCGTACAACCTCGAGACGCGAATCGTGGCGGTGCTCCGCGTAGTGCCATGCCTGGCCTGAGGAGAAGTTGTCGTAAAGCGTTACGCGGCGAGTCCGATTCGACGCGAGCAGACGGTCGGTGAAATGACTGCCGATGAAGCCCGCACCGCCCACGATCAGGAACGTCTCGTCAGTGCCATTCACCGCATCGTCCTCTCGCATCTCACGACGACCAAGAAATCGCCTGCCATTCGACGGCAATCCGTACGATCACACCAGGTCACGATTTGATGTGGGGGTGATACCGCACGGGAGATATCTCGCTTACTCTGACCTGGCGAGGCTGTTCACCGAGTGCTCCACGGTTGCCGGACTCGCCGACAGCGACCAACTCCCTGCTCACTGCGCAGGTAGACTGATCGCCCGCCGGAGCGGCCCATTCCTGGATGGTTTCCCACCTGGTCGCGGTCTTCATGAGGGCCGGGTGCGTGACCAGCAAATGCCAGAGAATGGCGCAGAGGCCTTCGGTGTGGGGGGTGATGCGGTCATCAAAGAGGGGCGGGATGACGATACAGGCGTCCGCTGCCACGGCTGTGAACCCACCGTCCCGACCCACGATGCCGAACACTTTGGCCCCCACCCGTCGGGCCAGCTCGATCGAACGGACGAGATTTACAGAGACGTTTCTCTCCAGGTTCCCACCGCCGACCGAGAAGATCAAAAGGCCGTCCGTCTTGTTCAACCGCGAGCAGCTCAGCCAGTTGGAAAAGCAGGTGTCCCAGCCCTCGTCATTGACCCGAGCCGTCAGCTCCGAAACATTGTCACCTGGCGAGTAGGCCTCGAAGCCACAGATCTTGCGGAAGTCATTGACGGCATGGCTGGCGTGACCCGCCGAACCGCCGACCCCCAGGATGAAGAGGCGCCCCCCCCGATTGCGGACCCCGGCCAGTTCCCGTGCCAACCGCTCGACAACCCCCGGATTGATCTGGTCCAGGACGATATGGGTCTCTTCGAGGTACAACTCGGTGTAACTTGTCATAGACGATACCCCGCGGATTCGCTGTCCCGCTTGAACATGAGCACCGTGTCCCTGCTGAATTCGAGCAGGTCCTTTCCCAGCAGGTTCATCTTCGAGCGGATGGCCTCGGTGACGGTGATGATGTCCACTCCGATCTCGTCGGCCTGGACGACATTAAGCAACTCGCGCGGACTGGCCCAGAGAAGCTCGATCCGCTCGTCCATGGCACGGCAGATAGACAGGGCTGCCTTCATGTGCGGTACGGGATCGAGACCGGCGTCGGCGATTCGACCGGCGAAGACAGACACGATCGAGGGTCCGCCTTGCCGCAGGGCTTGGCACGCGTGCCACACCTGTTCGAGCGTGAAAACCGCCGTCACATTCACCTTGACGCCGCGGCGCGAAAGGTCGCCGATAACGTCGATCAGCGGTACCCCTTCCGACGTGGTGACCGGCACCTTGACGTAAACGTTCTCTCCCCAACCCGCGATTGTCAGGGCCTGCTTGTAGATCTCGGAGGGGTTATCGGCGAGTACCTCGAAGGATACCGGCTTGTCCATGATGGCTCTCAGAACGAGCCGGGCGAACTCCGCATAATGGGTGACACCGCTCTGCCTCATCAACGTCGGGTTGGTCGTGAAGCCCTTGATGTCGGGATCTTCCGCAAGCCAGAGCATTTGCTCGAGATTCGCCCCGTCCGCAAACACACGCACTTGGAGTAAGGTTCCTGTTGCCATGATCATGGTGTCGCCCCTCCTTCCCGACTCAATAAGTAGGCCACGAAGCCAGCCAGGTCCGGCCCCCAATAACTGGGCTGAAGGCTTCGTTGGTTCAGGACCTTGCAAGCATCACACTTCCTCGGACCAAGGAACGCAGTGTGCAACTTGAAGGAGGCCCCCGCTTCAACGTCGGTGATGCTGTCTCCGACGATCCACGAGGCCGCGGGGTCGTAGCCGGGATTGGCGGTGAAGACCTCTCGCAGCAAGCCTGTTTTCGGTTTTCGGCAGTTACAATCGTCTTCCCGGCGGTGCAGGCATAAGTGGGAACTCAAGATCCGACCCCCGCCGCTCGTGGCTTCGCTGACGATCTCTGCATGCACAGCATGGAGGTTTTCCCAACTCGTCTTGCCCTTGGCCCAGGCCGGCTGGTTGCTGACGATGGACAGGCCGTAGCCCGCCTCGGTGAGCTGGGCCAAGGCCTGAACCACACCGGGCAGCATCTGAACTTGCGCGGGGTGCAGGGGACTGTCGATGGTGCCGTGCTCGGCATCGATGAGGAGGGTGTTGAGAACTCCATCCCGGTCGAGCAGGATCATTGCTTTACCCATGATTGCGACGGATGAAAGACGGTCCAGGCCTCGAAGTCGCGAAGGCCGTCGGGCGAGCCGATCTCGTAAAACCGCTCGTGGACCTCGAGGCCCGCGAGCAATCCTCTCAAACCTAGGTTATGGTAAATGTCTGACAAGTCGATTTTCCGTCCCGTGGGGATGTACGCTGCGACCAGCTCGGGCCGGAGGGCGGTGACCCCGTAATCGATGAAATCCATGCCGGACAGAGGCGTTCCGCCAGCACAAGCTTTCCAATAGACCCGCACCACGCCGTGGGCGAAGTGGACATTGCTCGAATCGAATCGACCCTCGTTGCGGTAAACCGTCATCATCGCCGGTCGCGCCTGGGCTAGAAACGCGTCGGCAAGGCGTCGCAAGTCGAAGGGCAGGAACGAGTCGCCGTAGAGGACGAAGAACCAGTCCCGAAGCACGCCGGCATCGAAAGCCCGCCTCAACGCTCCCGCGGTTCCGCACAGCTCCTTGCCATCGGCGACATACCGGACCCGAAGGCCCCAGCGACTACCGTCGCCGACATATTCCTGGATGAGATGTCCTTGGAAGCCGATGCTGTAAACGACATCGGTAACACCGTGCTGGGCCAGCCAGTCCAGTTGATAGAACGCAAAAGGAAAGCCGCCCACTGGGAGAAGGGTTTTCGGTGTGTCTCCTGTGAGTTGCCGCATCCGCGTACCTAGTCCGCCCGCAAGGATTACACACTGCATGTCCCTCCC
The DNA here is from genome assembly GCA_049579985.1 of Isosphaeraceae bacterium. GTDB lineage: Bacteria > Planctomycetota > Planctomycetia > Isosphaerales > Isosphaeraceae > Aquisphaera. Next base: position 26,520 of record JBAUOX010000056.1, read on the forward strand.
CTCCTTAAACGAGGAGGGTGCGCGCTCGATCCCACTCGCTGGACTCGACTCGAGTAGGACCCTCACGCCACCCTGCGAACGAAGTCACAAGACCAGCCACATGCATGACATCATGCAATCTATCGCGCTTCCGTCATCTGGCGTCGGCGTCAGTTCCGAGTAGCGGACGGCTCTCCGGTCCTATCTCGCTTCCTTGGAAGCGTCTGGGACATGGGCGTCGGCGGCCGTATCGCGCCGTTCGATACCACGATTCTGTTCGATTTCCATCGATCGGGAGCATGCAACCACCCGAATCTCCGTCGCACTTCCATGAGCCTATGAGTTGATAGCGGAGGACACATCTACCCAAGCATAGGACATGATTCATGTTGATCAGCTTCGATCATCGATCGAGAATCCCTGCCGGAGACTGTTAGCATTCCCGCCGTCTCTCGCCTCTTTGTTGACGATGCGATTTGTTGACGATGCGATTTGTTGACGATGCGATTTCCTCCTGAAGAGCAGGAGGAAACCGTCATGATCGAGGACGCCCAGGTGATCAGGCTTTGCCTCCGTCTCGGTGAGGCAACTGGTCCCGCTCGTGGTCTTGAAGGAAGAAAACGGCGCAAACGTAAAGGCACGATGATCAGTTATCCGGTCAATGGTAAAGGAACAGCGGCACGGGGCTCTCCGCCAGTAAACTCCGGGTCACCGAGCCGATGAAGAACTCGCGCAGGATCGGTTGACCGTAGCCGCCCATGACGATCAGCACGGACTTGTGCTCTGCCGCCGCATCCAGCAGCACAGGCGCCGTCGCCTTGTGAGTCGTGACCGGGTGGGCCTCGGCCTTGATGTCATGCAGACGCAGGTAGTCGATCGCCCGCTCGGCGGCCCGCGACGCCTCGAGCTGCTCGGAGCTCACGCTGACGACGATTGTCGGCAGCACGCCCGCTAGCCCGGAGGTTTGAAAAGCTTGTAATGCGCGAGCAGCTTGCAGGCTGCCGTCATAGGCCACAAGAACCGTATGGCCGGGATCGTCGGGCTTGATGTTCAGCCGCGCTGGAACCGCGATCACTGGCCGGGGGCTGTTCTTGAGGACGCGCCGGATCGTGTCGTCGTAACCTTCCTGGGTCTCGAAATGGAACCGCGTTTGTTGCCCCATGAGGATCAGGTCGTACCGCTGTGCCTGCAGTTCAATCTGCTCGTGCGGCATGCCCACGTCCTCCAGGACCTTGCACGCCACGCCCGCCTCCGCGCACCGGAGGCTGAATTGCGACAGGAACAACTCGACTTCGCGTCGGGCGCTGGCAATCCGCTCGCGATACAGCACCGGCTCGGCATAGGGAACACCGGCTGCGATCAATCGCGGCTCGGTTTCCCGGATGGTCGGTTCGTCCACGATTCCCAGCCCGACCAGCAGGGCCCCCGTCTTGCGCGCCAGGTAAATTCCGACTTCGATCGCGCTATGGCTGTAGTCTGATCCGTCCAGCCCAACCAAGATGCTGCTCAGCATGGCGGCCCTCCCAACAATGTTCCGGCTTGCCGCCCTTGAGGCGACATTACAGCTCGTCCGGGAATCGGCGATGGATTGACGCCCCGGGGGAGTTTCCTGGGGGCCCGATCTGGAGCGAATCGGCACCGGTGGCCAATTCTCACGCTCGAGATCAGCCAAACCTCAATAGTTATTCTACCAGACCCCGCTCCACCTTTCCCGGACCAACAAAAACACCCTGGGCGACTCGGTTGCCCGGGGAGCTGGCTGGTTTGCAGCGGATCTGGAAAGCAAGCAGGTCGAGAAAGTCAACCAGGACCATCGAGACAGCCATGTCAGAGCCCGCTGAGGTCGGCGGCGACGACGCGGATGCCCTTGCGCAGACCAAGGGTCTTGACCACCTCTTCGGTGGCCGGAACGGTCATGCTGCGCCGCGGCGAGATGCAGATACCCGAAAGCTCCTTCGGTTGCTCTTCCGTCTTGGTCTCGGTGCCCAGCACCGCCAGGCCATTGAGCACCAGCGGCGAGGCATTGTCGATCCGCACCTGGTAGGTGGCCTTGCCCTTGACCGTCGGGCCCCGCATGTACTGTGCGCGGACCATGCGGCTGAGAACTCCCTCGGCCAATGCTTCACCGAACTTCGCGGCCTCGAACTTCTCCGTGCCAGCGGTCAGCGGCAATGAAAACTTGCCGAAGGGAACCCACTTGGAGGCCGACCCGTCACTACAGACAACCTGAACCGTGGCCTCACTCTCGGCGAACTTGACCCGGCAGCCGACCGCCGGCCCTTCGGGCTGCGTGGGGATTCCCAGCTTGGTCTTCAGGCCCAGGAAGGCCTTCTCGTTCAGTTCCTTGGTCAGGGCCGCCGCGTGAGCCGCGCCGGCAGTGCCGGTGGACTGCACGTCAAAGAGAATCGTGCCCGTCTCGGCATCCGGCAAGCTGTCCAGGCGATCCACGAATTGCTGGGCCAAGGTCAGCTCGTAGGCATTGGCCCAAGCGGAAGAGATCTGGGCGATCCGGTCCCAATCCATCCCCACGCTGAGCCGCCACATGACAAGCTGGGAGATGGTTGCGGGAGCCTTGTCGGCGGCAAGCCGCTTCAGAGCCTTCTGGACGCGATCATCGCCGTTGATCTGGGAGACGTCGCCGAGCTCAAGCTTCTCGTCCTTGGCCGGGAAGCTAACGCCCGTTTCGGACTCGGGGTCGGGCTGGGAAAGGCTGACGAGCCGGGTGGGGAGATCGCGTTTCTGCCCGGGCTTGAGGTTGGCAAAGGGAAGACTGGTCGGTGGAACGGACCTCATGCCGCCACCCATGCCACCCATACCGCCACCCATGCCGCCCATGCCCATGCCCATTCCGCCCATGCCCATGCCGCCCATACCCATCATGCCGACGGCGAGGGATCGCTGATCCCAGCTATCGTAGTCACCGCAGAGGTACATGATCAGGCGGGCGAGCATCATCATGCCCATTGTGGGCGGCATCGTTCTGGCCGTCATGCCGCCGCCCATCATACCACCGCCCATGCCGCCGCCCATGCCACCCATGCCGCCACCCATACCACCCATGCCGCCACCCATACCGCCACCCATACCGCCCATGCCGCCGCCCATGCCACCCATGCCACCAAACTGTCCGGTGGCGCCTTGGGCGATGAGCCCTGGGGGCAGAACGACGCGAAGCTGCTTCTTGGTATTGTTAGTGACGGAGACGGTCATGCGTCCGTCGCCCCGCCCTGAGGCCTCGACGCCGACCAGACCCTGGTTCATGGCGTCAAGCAGGTAGTATGTCGGGATGTTCTCGTCATCGGTGGCCGGCTGCTTGGCCGTGGCAATGGCCTTTGTCTTGGCCTTGGTCTTGGCATCGTCGGCGGATACTCGACTCAATGATGGCAGCACCACGAGCAGAGCGGCCACGAGGGCGAGGAGTCCAGTCGTTGCCTGTCGCATTGAGCACCTTTCCGTTCCTCGAGACCGAGAACCGTTTGGCGATCCTGAGTTTCCGAGTTGACCACGACCCGGCTCGAGCCAGGGAAATCGTGTCTCCCGGTCTCTGGATCCGCTTCCGGAACTGCTAGCTCGATCAATAGGTTAAGTCGATTGGTTGATCAAAAGAGGGTTGCAGCCAAGGTCTCAGAGACTTTCGTGAAGTCACCCGGCAAACCCCACTGGGCAGAGATCCGTCAACTGGTCGCGGGTTCGTCAGTGGGGAGGGAGCCGAAAGTGATGCTCTTCCGCGAGCCGTCCGGTTGGAGGCTTTAATACTACAGCGCTGGATTGGAGCTCCTGACTTCCCGCCCGAGTCGGCTGGAACCGGGCTCACAAGCCTGAAGCGCAAGCGAAGGGCGTTTGAAAAATGCATATCATTCAATGTCCTTCGCTTGCGCTTCAGGCTTGTTGCAAGCGACTTCCCCGGCATCGTTTGCATTCTCGACGGCGATCGATGTGGCGCTGTAGAATTAAACGCCTTCCTTTTAAGAAAAGCGTCAAACCTACTGCTTAAGCCATCACCTGCCTGTCCTGATCTTCAAGACGAACTGCCAAGCCGTCGTATTCGCCGCGCACCATCAAGTTTACGATCCCCGGCCTGGCGTCTCGACGCGTCACTGCGACTCAACGGCCTCGGCCGAGAAGTACCTGCCGGCTTTTCGCACCTTGCTCGATGGCGGTCTTTGACGCGGGCGACGCTGGGTTCTGGGTTTGGCCTCGAGCACACGCGCCGCACAATTCCCCGACGATCCGCCAGGTGGCTCATCGAGCGGATCGCGCTCCAGGGTGCGAAATCGCGCAGTTTGCCACCTGGTCATTCACCCTCCGCCGGGGGGGGTGTAGAATAACGCAGTCGAATTGACCGGTGGCACGACTGGACCGCTTGTGGAGACCGAGGTGATGAGACGGAACGCGACATTGACGTTCGAGGGCCGAACGATCGAATTGCCGGTCATCGAGGGTACCGAAGGTGAGCTGGCCCTCGATATTTCCGAGCTTCGCGCCCGTACCGGCCTGATCACGCTCGACCCGGGGTACGGCAACACCGGAGCCTGCATAAGCAAGATCACCTTCATCGACGGTGAGAGAGGGATCCTGCGCTATCGCGGCATCCCCATCGAGGAGCTGGCCAAGCACTCCACGTTCACAGAGACAGCATGGCTCTTGATCCATGGCCGTTTGCCAACCCGCGCCGAGCTCGCTCGTTACCGTGAACGACTGACCTATCATGCACCCCTCCATGAAGCCTTCAAGCATCACTTCGAGGGCTTTCTGGTTGATGCCCCGCCCATGGCGATTCTTTCGGCCATGGTCAATACGCTCTCCTGCTTCCCGCGCCACAGCAACGAGCCCCAACCCACGACCGAGGAGGGAGAGTTTTATGAAGAGTCGGCGCGGCTGATCAGCAAGGTGCGGACCATCGCGGCCTATTCCTATCGCCGCTCGATGGGCCTGCCCTTCATTTATCCCGACCCCAAGCTGCCGTACGTCGCCAACTTTTTGCACATGATGTTCTCGATGCCCTACGAACAGCACATCGCCAGCACCGAGGTGATCGATGCGCTGAACTTGATTTTGCTCTTGCACGCCGACCACGAGCAGAATTGCAGCACCTCGACCGTCCGGGTCGTCGGCTCGAGCCAGGCCAACCTCTTCGCCTCGTGCGCCGCGGCCGTCGGTGCGCTGTGGGGCCCTTTGCATGGCGGCGCCAACGTGGCCGTGCTCGAAATGCTCGATCAGATTCACGAGGGGGGGCTGTCGGCCGAGCAGGCAATCAAGCTGGCCAAGGACCCCAAGAGCGGGTTCCGGTTGATGGGGTTCGGCCACCGAGTCTACAAGAATTTCGACCCCCGCGCCGTCATCCTCAAGCGGGCCGCCGACAGGGTGCTGGGCCAGCTCGGAGTCAACGACCCGCTGCTCGACGTCGCCCGGCAGCTCGAGGAAAAAGCCCTATCCGACCCCTACTTCGTCGACCGGAAACTCTATCCCAACGTCGATTTCTACAGCGGCATCATCATGCGGGCCATTGGCATCCCCACCAACATGTTCACCGTGATGTTCGCGATTGGCCGGATGCCGGGCTGGATCGCCCAGTGGAAAGAGCAGCACGCCGACGGCAGGCTCAAGATCGCTCGCCCCAGGCAGATCTACATCGGCAACCGCCGGACTGATTACTTGCCGATCGATCAGCGGAGGTGAAGCTCAACCTGGGCGAACCAGCCGCGATCTGCGGTTCATTCCAAGATCCGAACGAAGCCATCGCGGTCGAGCGAGGCGCGGTAGCCGGTGTCTGTCCAGTCGCGGCCCGGAACCCGGGCGAGCAGGCGGCCGGGGGTTTCGGGGGGTAGGGTGTCGCCCGCGTCGTTCACGACACGTATTGCGACGCCCGGCAAGGGGTGGCCCTGTGTCCCGGGCTTGTGGCCCGTCTGGCGGATGCCGTCCTGGTCGTGGTCGGCAGTCGAGCCGGTCAAGGGGCCGAGGTCGGGATGGTCAAGGTACGGGAGGCTCGGGTCGAGCGTCTCGAGTGGAAGCGACGGCAGGCTCCGGCGCTCGCACGCGGTGACACCCGCCTCAAGTACCGCCTGGCGTACGGCGAAAGCGGTGATCGGAGGCGAGACCGGCGGGCCGAACACGACGACCACGGTCCGCCGCAGGCCCCTGGGTCGTTTCCCCAAGACGCCCCCGCCGGCATAGCTGAACACGCTGCCCCAGAGGTTTTCCAGAAACATCGGCACCACCGCGGTACGCTCCCGGCCGGCGACGATCACCTCCAGCCCGCGGTAGAACGGGCCGGTCAGCCCGTTGCGGGTCATCTGGGCCTCGGGGAAGAGGCCCAGGACACCCCCGTCAGCGAGCACCTTGCGGCAGATCTCAAACATCGTGCGCTGGGCTTTCGGGCCGGAAAAGGGGACGGGGATCAAGCCGACCCAGCGGGCCCACCGGCCGATGACCGGCCAGTCGATGTAGGCGGCATTGACCAGCGCATGACCGCGGCGGGGGCAGGCCGCGGCCAGGAAGAAGCCGTCGAGCCACGATACATGGTTGGCGGCAATCAACACCGGGCCCGTTTGCGGGATGTGCTCCCGACCGATGATCCTCAGACGGTAACGAGGGAACAGCAACACACGAACGAGGCGCTGGACCCACCACCGCAGCGAGAACAGAAAGCCGGCAACCACCAGCAGGGTGAGCGTCACGATGCCGAGGATCGACAACGACGCGTTCATGATGCTGTTTTCGTTTGGCTCGGGAAGCGGCTCAGCGGCCGGATGGAGGGCCAGACCAGCAATACAAACGCTCCGGTGAGCAGGAAGGCCAGGCGATAGCCCGGTTGACCTGGCGCGCCCAGCGCCGCCTCGAGCCGGGCGAAGAGCGAGCCGCCGGCGACGCTGATGTTGGTCACGGCCATGAACAGGGCATAGGTTGACGCGGCCATGCGCGGGTCCGACGCCTCCATGGCCAGGACATAAAAGACCGCGTCGGTCCAGCCGTTGGCCGCTCCGAAAGCTCCCGCGGCCAGCCCCGCCGGGGCCGGTCCGGAGATCGCGGCCTGAAGCATGGTCGCGGCCGCCAGGGCGAGAACTCCGGCTTTCAGAACCCAGGATCGCCCCAGCCGGGCCGCGAACACCGGCAGGAGCGCTGCACCGATCACGCGGCCAACGTAGCGCGATGAGCCGAGGGCGCCGATGGTTCGCTCCCGGAAGTGGAGCGCCTCGTTGTAAAACGAGCCGAGGTTGATTTCGACGCCGTAGCCAACCAGGGCATAGAAAGCACCGAAGGCCAGGAGCACCAGGGAACGGGGACGGAGCAGGACGCTCAGGGCGCGCCACTGAAACCGCTCGGCGTCCTGGGCGCGTCTTGGCTCCGGCACGATCAACGCTTGAATCAAGGGGATGATCCCCAATGCCGAGCAGATCCAGAGCACCGGACCGCCGCGGCCGGGGCCATTGCCTGTGAACTCGAGCAAGAAGCCGAAGCCGAGCGTGCAGAGCATGGCGGCCGCGGCCCGACTTGCGACCAGCATGCCCTGCACGCGGTCGCGGTCGGCCGCTGGCGTGACGTCGATCACCATGCCGTCGCAGCATGTGTCGTAAAGCGCCAGGCCGGCGACGGTGAGCAGTGCCAGGGCCGTGAATCCAGCCAGGTTGTTAGCGGGGTGCATCAAGGAAAGACTGAGAAGACCCAACGACTGCACCACCAGGCCGATCATGATGTAGGGCTTGCGGTGCCCGAATCCCAGCAAGTTGAACCGGTCGGATAAGGGACCGCCCAGGAACTTGAGGATAAATGGCAGAAGCGCCAGACTCTGCGCATCGGCGGCAGCCGCCTTGCTCACGCCGCCGGCCATCATGTACAGCAGGTTGTAATTGAAGAAGTAGGCGACGACGACGCCTTGAAGCGCGTAAAGCGAGGCAAAGAGCGCCAGGTAACCCGAGAGAACCCGCTGTTTCCCGTCCATCCCGCGCGGCACTCCCCTGCTCATTCCGGCGATTCGAGAACGGTGTCGGGGTAGTCGCCGAGATCGGCGCCGGACTCGACATCCGCAAGGGCGTCAGGACCCGCAGTGGCGCCGGGCAGGCGGCCGGACCGCAGTGCGTGCTGCATCATTTCCTTGGCCCGCTGCGACCAGGGCATGGCCTCGATGCGCGCGATCGTCTCCTCGACGGGATAGGTCACGCGCTTGAACTCGATCCGGTGGTCGTCGATGATCGCGTAGGCTGCGCGAGGGTCGCCGTCGCGAGGTAGGCCGACGCTTCCCGGGTTGAGTACCACGGTTCCTTCCACCTGGAGGTTGAACTGCATATGAGAGTGCCCCACGCAGACGATGTCAGCCTCGACGTTCTGCAGTCGCCTGGCCCAGACGTCCGGGTCCTTCAGCAGGTATTCGTCGAGTGGGTCGCGGGGTGTGGCATGCACCAGCAGGAACCGCTTGCCAGCCAGCGTGACCCGCTGGGTGACCGGCAACTGCAGCAGGTAGCGCCTCTCTTCGGGCGCGAGAGAATCCCACATCGAGGGGCGAGAAACCTTGGTCAGGTACCGGAAGCCGATGTCGCCGGTAACGGGAATTCCCTGGGCGACGCCATGATCGTGATTGCCCCGGATCGCGTAGGTGGCATGGTCCATGGCCCAGCGCACGCATTCGCCTGGGTCCGGGCCGTAGTCAACCAGGTCTCCCAGGCAAAGGCAGACATCGTGGGGCTCGTCGATGGCCGCCAGGGCCGGCCAGTTTGCGTGGATGTCCGAGACGACAAGTATCCTCATGCCCGGGCTTCTCACAGGATCGGAGCGGGGATGGTCCCTGACCCGCGCGAAGGTCGTAAGTAAGTAAGTAGCGCGTGATCACGCCAGCCAGGCGTCGTACCAGAGTTGGAACATCAGCAGGGTCCAAAGCGGCTTGCGGTGGTCTCGAACGCCTGATCGATGTTCCTCGATCCGCCGAGCGACTTCCTCGGGGCGGAACAATCCCTGGCGGTCAAGCCTCCCGGGTTCGAGTAACCGCTCGAGCAGAGGAGCGAGCTCGCCGCGGAGCCAGCGAGCGACCGGGATGCCGAACCCTCTCTTGGGGCGGCTCAAAGTCGACGAGGGGAGCTTACCGCAGACCGCGCTTTTGAGCAATCGTTTGGTGACGTGCCGGCCGTACTTGAACCTGGCGGGCAGCTTCTGCACCGTGTCCACCAGTCCGGCGTCAAGGAACGGGGCCCGGACTTCCAGTCCGCAAGCCATGCTCGCCCGGTCCACCTTGGTCAGGATGTCCTCGGGAAGGTAGGTTTCTTGATAGAGAGCCAGCGACCGGCTGAGCGGATCGATGCCGGCGCCGGGGCACGCGGCCAGTGCCTCGGCCAATGCCAGGTGCTCGGCCTCGACGTCGAACAGCCGGCCCTTGCCGCCGCGCAGCAGCAATCGAGACAACTCGGGCCCGGAGAACGAGCCCAGCCAGCGCTGATGGGCCAGAGCCAGGGGCTCCGCGGCGCCTCGGAGGAATTGCTTGAGCTTGAAGTCGAAGCTGAAATTGCGATGATCCACGGGCAGCCGCCCGACTGCGGCCTCGGCCAGGGCCCGTGCCGGCCGGGGCAAGCGGCGATAGAGCCAGGCGGCCCGCTCGGCCGCGAACGTCGGGTAGCCGGCCAGCAGCTCATCGGCGCCGTCGCCGCCCAGCGCCACCTTGACCTCGCTCCGCGCAAAGCGGCTCAGCAGGTGCGTGGGCAAGATCGACGCATCGCCGAACGGCTCATCGAGCCAGACGGCCACCTCGGGCAAGAGCTCGTAAACCTGGGCCACCGCGAAGGGCCGCTCGTGGTGGTCGGTGCCGAGATGAGTCGCCACCAGTCGGGCCTGCCGGCTCTCATCAAAGTCGGGCTCCTTGAACCCGATCGAGAACGTGTGCACGTTCCGGGCCGGCTCGATCTCGCAGAGCGCCGCGGCAACGCTCGAGGAATCGACGCCTCCTGAGAGGAACACGCCCAGCGGCACGTCCGACCGGCGATGGCGGGCCACCGCATCGACAAAGCTGTTCCAGAACCGGCCGCCGGCCTGCTCGAAGGGCTCTTCCTCGCCGTCGGTCGCCAGGGCCGACGATTGCCAGTACCGGGCAACTCGGATCGATCCGGGCTCCCAGGTCAGTACATGGCCGCGCGGCAGCTTCCACAGCCCGCGCCAGATCGAGTGGGGCGCGGGGATGTATTCGTAAAACAAGTAGCGGGCCAGGCTGTCCCGGTCGAGCTCGCGCCCGACCTCGGGATGGCAAAGCACCGCCTTGGGCTCGGAACCGAAAGCCAGGCCGCCGCCGGGCAGCTCGGCGTAGAAGAGGGGCTTCTGCCCCATCCGGTCGCGTGCCAGCACAAGCCGCCCGCGCGGCTGGTCCCAGATGGCCAGGGCAAACATCCCGTTGAGCCGACGGACGAAATCGACCCCGTCTTCCTCGTAAAGATGCACCAGGCTTTCCGTGTCGGAAACGGTCTGGTAGCGATGCCCATTGGCCTCGAGCCGCGGCCGGATCTCCAGCTCGTTGTACAGCTCTCCGTTGTACGTGACCCAGATCGTGCCGTCCTCGTTGGCCATCGGCTGGGCGCCGCCGGTGACATCAATGATCGACAGCCGACGATGCCCCAGGGCCACCGGACCGGCGCAGTAGAATCCATCGCCGTCGGGCCCGCGATGCGCCAGCGCGGCCGTCATCCGCTCGACGATCGCGCGATCCGCCCCCTGCCCTGCTCGATTCACGAAACCGGCTATGCCACACATCGTCGGTTGAGACGCCTTTCCCGGAAAGCCCTTCCCACTACGCTGGCCTGGCCCATGCATTCTACGCACGACCGGGGCAGTCCGGTAGCTTCACGGCTCGATCGGAGCTGTCACGGCACGGCCTGACTGTCGCGCGGGCCGGCCTGGCTAAGATCACCCGCGTCCCGCGGCGATCCTGCCTCATGGCCAACCACGGCCGCGGCCGCCGGATCCTCGTTCTCGATCGGCCGCGAACGATCGACAGCGGCGAGCAGGGACATCAGGTTCTGCTCCAGGTTCTCGCAGGTCGCGTCCAGCGGCAGATGATTGAGGCGCAAGGTCGAAAACGGGTTCTGGAGCTCGACGCCGATCTCGTCCAGCGCCAGGATCGGAAAGGCGACCATCATCGTGACCAGCGGCGTCAGCCAGTCCACCTTCAGGAGGATCCCGAAGGGCAAGGCCACGAGGAAGACGAAGATGAACTGGCGAATCTCGATCGAGTAAGCCTCGGGCAAGGGTGTCTTGAGGATGCGCTCGCAGCCGCCGATATGATCGATCAACTTCGCCCGTTCCTCCTCGGCCCGGACGAACGCGAAGCGGTCCATGCCCATCTCGGCTCCCTCGCGGAGCAACTGGCCGATCGCCAGGGCGACGGCAGTCGGCATGTGCTCGACCGACGCGATCCGCTGGGCCTTGACCGTGCCGACTAACGTGTCCAGCTCGGGCAGATGACGCTGACCACGCAAGCTGCGCCGCGAAACGTGGGCAAAGGCCGCGGTCCAGCCCACGATTCGCCGCCTCCAGTCCGGATCGTCGGGGCCATAGCTGAGGGCCTGGATCACCAGGTTGCGGCTCTGGTTGACGATGCCGCCCCAGAGCTTGCGCCCCTCCCACCACCGCTCATACCCGGCATTGGTCCGCAGCACCAGCAAGGCGCCCAAGGCGACGCCCAGCACCTCGTACGGGGCCATCGGAATGGCGACGTTGGGAAAGGCCGGATGCTTTTCGACGAGCGTGACCAGCAAGGCGATGAAGCCGAAGACCAGCGTGCGCCGCCAGACATAGGGGATCGCCGATCCTTCGATCTTGTCAATCTCGGTCCAGAACCGTTCGGGCCTGAGAAGCAGCTTCATGGGTCGCGTGCCCTGGAATTTCCCGGTGATCAGCTCTGACCCCGCTGGCCAGGGCGGGACGGCGAGCTCCACTATAGCGAGAACCCGAGGATTCGTCGGCTGGTCGGCGGCCCTTGATGCTGACTTCTCTCCGACGAAACGGCAAGGGCGCGGCTGGCCACTCCACCAGGTGCGGGGATTCCGGTTTTGCCCCGGATCGGGTTCGTTCCTGGTCAAGATGACTGGAGCCACCGGACATTACCCCTTTTGAAATCGGGAGTTAAACATCGAACTCCATTGGCTTCCGTTTGGCGCTTTCTTGATGTCTGCCCGTGGCTCTTGAGCCCTTTTGGCGGTTCCACGCGTAGCTGGAGCGGTGCCGGTCCGTCGGGGTAATCGACCTCTTGCCGTCGAAGGAGTCCGGGGCACGCTCATGCCACCGCGTCCAGCCGCGCCGAACGCTCATCCGACTCGCTCGAGTCGGGATATCCGGGCCCGGGAAGAAGCAAGGAAGATGTGTTTGCTGTCCCCGGAACTTAATGCTGTCCCCGGAACTCGAGCCCCGAGGCCACCGTGCGAACCGGCAGTGCATCTTTCGGGCAGGAAATCCGATGAGCCGCCACCTCATGGTTCACTTGAAGGGCAAAGGGAACCGCCACTCTCGGCCGGACAAAGTGGCGGTTCTGCATGCCTGGTGAAGTAAGGGTCGGTCACTCGGTTCTTGTCTTTCGACGGGAGCAAACGGTCGGCCACATTGCAGCATCGGCCGTGAGTTCACGGCCAACTCGCCGGAGTTATTGCGTTCCGGCCGGTTGGGTGTGCTTACTCCGGGCTTGGCCAGCGGGGATGCCCGGTGTGCCACGACGATCTCTCGGCACCGCCACCAATCTGCACGATGCGTTGGCGATTCACAGGGACCAACACAAAACGATCCAGTGGCGGGCAGCAGCTAGGCCCGGCCAACTTCGTCACGACAGATCCTCGTAATCGTTATGGACGCAAGTTCGGGTTTTTCCCGTAGGGGGCCTGGCTGGTTCATCCTGTGGCTTGGCCTGTTCGTCCTGTGGCCTGGCCAGTTCATCCTGTGGCCTGGCCTGTTCATCCTGTGGCCTGGCCTGTTCATCCTGGAGGGGCCGGCAGTGCAGGACCACCGAGGGTCCGTCCTGGTGGACTTCCCTCACCTCGAACTGTTCTATGGTGTGGGGCGTGGTGGATACCGCCACCATCAACCGCCCGTCATCGCCGGAGTGATAGGTGTGAACGTCCTGCAACTGTTGCATAAGATCCGTCAACATGGGGGACATCCTGATACTCCTCTTGTGTCGTCTCTCTGGGCGTTTCTGGACAGAGTCGATCAGTCCAGACAGGAGTAACCTTAGTATACCTGGGGAACAAATCAAGTCAATTTCGATAAAGAATGCGGGCAATTTCGATAAAGAAGGCGGGCAATCGTCCCCCAAATGTCAGCGATGGTGAGGGCGTTGATAGCCTCCTGGTCCAGGTCAACCGCCGGCTGCGGCAGGACCAACACATCGAAATCCCTGTGTTTTCGACATTCTTCTAGACAGAATGTATTCATGATATAATCCAATAATTGTCATTGTTCGGCTTGGTCGCTGAGAGTCCAAAACAACGCCCAGATATTCGGAGTCTAAAAGGGTCTTGTTGGGGATGAGACCTCACCCATCTTGCCCACGCCCCCAAACGCGGCAGAGCCGCAACCAAAACGGGCTTCAGCGCGCACCACGGACGCTCCGAGAGCTGTTCACCCGGCGTTAAGGGCTCGATTGAGCAGGCCGCTCGCTTACGTCAGCGGTTGTTACGGGTGCAGGACTTCGGCCTGACCAGAGCGGAAAACCATTCGGAAATCGGGACTTATCTCGGCGTTTGTCCCGAAGACATGCGATTTTACGTGAAACAAGAGCCGACATCAATAAGTCCCCTCGATGCCTCCGCGGCGCCAAACAGCGCTGGGGTGGCCGTCGAAGCGTCGCCGGCTCAATGAGACGGTAAAGCCAGTCATGCCCATGCCGAGGCATTGGACGCTAGAATCAGGTAGATCACGAGCGGGATTTTTCGATCCGCTCAGAGACGTCGATTCCGGAGTCGTCGCATGCTGACCTATAAGGCCATGTACAAGTTCGTGGAAGACGTCGTCCATGCCGAGATCCTCGATTTCCCTGGCGTCATCACGTTCGGCACAAGTCAAGAAGAGGCGCGTCGTTTACTGGCAAGTGCCCTTGTCGACATGGCGGAGACGAACCTGCTGCTGGGCGAGCCCTTACCCCGTCCTGATCCCGGCCTGACGGATCCGGACGCCGACCTGGAAGAGCCGATTCATTTGCTGTTGACTGCAACGTCCCGGGTGGAGATCGTTCCCCAGAGTGCGGCCTCATGAAACGCCGGGATCTCCTCCAGCACTTGCTTCGGTATGGCTGCAAGTATGTCCGGGAGGGAGGCGAGCATTCGATCCGGGAGAACCCCGCGAACAATCGACGGAGTTC
>JBAUOX010000057.1:0-5325 GCA_049579985.1 Isosphaeraceae bacterium
CAGTTGCGGCCCCAGCTTTCTGGCCATGGATACCCAGTTCGGCGCGCGGCAGGACGGCGGACCCCGACGGGCGTGGGGCGTGAGGCGTGGGACGTGGGGCGGGAGAACAGTGGCCAGTGAAGCCGAAGGGACGGAGATAACACTCCACGCCTCACGCCTCACGCCTCACGCCCCACGCCCCACGCCTGCCGTCTTGAGACCCGCACCGAACGAAACAAATTCGCAACGACAGCAGTCGGGATCAAAGAGCGGTCAAGACCAACCTTGCAGCATGCCAGCCTCCGGCTACGATAGAATGTGCAAGACAGGCGTTGCAAACGACCGAGATGGCAAAGCAAAGCATGGGAGGACCCCGCCGATGGAAGTCGTCCTGGAATACTGTGCTCTCTGAAATTACGAACCGCAGGCCGTCAGTTTGACGGCCAAGCTGCTGCCCCGGTACAAGCGGTCAATCAGCCGGTACGTCATGATTCCGTCGCAGGGAGGTTGCTTCGAGCTCTCAGTCGGCGGCAAGCAATTGTACTCAAAGCTCGAGACCGGCTCGTTCCCCGATGAAGAAACCCTGATCAGGGAGGTCGGCAAGGCCCTGGGGGCCTGAGGGACCCGTCACTCCAACCCAAAGCGTGCTCATGTCTGGGCGAGAGAAGCGACTCACCGATTACGCCAATTGCGCCGGGTGAGCAGGCAAGATCTCCCCGATGGGGATCGCGCAGGTCCTGCGCGCCGGTCCGCTCTTGCATCATGACCCGAACGTCCTGGTCGCGACCGAGACCATGGACGACGCGGGGGTGTACCGGCTTTCGAACGATCTTGCCCTGGTCCAGACGCTCGACTTTTTTCCACCGCTGGTGGATGATCCGTACACGTTCGGGCAGATCGCGGCGGCCAACGCCTTGTCGGATGTTTACGCGATGAACGGCCGTCCGATCACGGTGCTGAACATCGCGGCGTTCCCTGACGACGAGCTTCCCATGGAGATCCTGGCGGCGATCCTCCGCGGCGCAGCCGAGCGGGCCGGCCTGGCCGGAGCGGCAACGCTCGGCGGGCACACCCTGCGCGACAAGGAAATCAAGTTCGGCCTGAGCGTGACCGGTCTGATCGACCCGGCCGAGCTGTTGACCAACGCCGGCGCCCGGATTGGCGATCTCCTGGTTCTCACCAAGCCGCTGGGCACCGGCTTCGTGACGACGGCGGCCAAGCGCCAGGAGTGTCCCCAGGCGGTTCTTGACCGCGCAATCGCCCAGATGATCGAGCTCAACGCCGTGGGCCGCGATGCACTGCGTGCTGCCGGGGGCGTGCACGCCCTGACCGACGTGACGGGCTACGGCCTCGCCGGTCATGCCTGCGAGATGGCCGAGGGGGCGAGTCTCACGTTCGCGATCGAGGTGAGCAAGCTGCCCGTGATCGAGGGGGCCGAGCCCCTGGCCGTTCCTCGCTATTACACCCGCGCCAGCAAGACCAACCGCGAATTCCTCCAGGGCCGCCTCCAGACCGAGCACGGCGTCGATCCCCTACGCCTCGAGTTCGCCTTCGACGCTCAGACCTCCGGCGGTCTTCTGATCGCCATTGCCCCCGATCACGTCTCGCTTCTCATCCAGCGTCTCCGCGACCGCGGCGCCTCGGCCGCGGCCATCGTGGGACGCGTCGAGAAAAGATCCGGTGATATCGCGATCCACCTTCTGTAACGATTGGGGGGCGACACTCCTCTCAGGTCTCGATGACCTTGCAGCGGGGATACGATCCCAGGATGTCGAGCCGTTCGCACCGCTTGCGGACGGCCTCGATCGCCTTCTGGACCTGGGGGTCGGACTCGTGGCCGTCGATGTCCATGAAGAAGAGGTACGAGGGGTCGTTCTCGCCCTGTGAGTTGGGGATTGGGAACGACTCGATCCAGGTCAGGTTGACCCCGAATTTTTCGAACGGCGAAATCGTTTTGACCAGCGACCCCACCTGGTTGGGCAGCCTGAGCATGAGCGACGTCTTGTCGCGGCCGGTCCGCTGCTCGGCCACCTCGGCGATGACGGCGAAGCGGGTGACGTTATGCACCTGGTCTTCAATATTCTCGGTCAGGATGTTGAGCCGGTATGCCTGGGCCGCGGAACGACTGGCGACCGCGGCGGCAAACTCCTCGCGCTGGGCGAGCTCGGCTGCGGCGGCCGTCGAGACCACCTCGACCTTGGTCGCTTGTGGTAGGTTCTTTCCCAGCCAGTTGCGACATTGCGACAGCGCCTGTGACTTCGAGTAGACCCGCCGCACCTGGCCCCACTCGCAACGTCCGAGCAGGCAGTGGCGGATCCGCAGCCTCACCTCGGCACGGATCTTCACGTTGGGAAGCTTGATGAACATATCGAGAGTGTCGGCGATTCGTCCGTCCGTCGAGTTCTCCAGGGGGACGATGCCGAACTGCACGTGCCGCCGGTTGAGCTCTTCGAAAACGGCGGCAATCGAGCCAACCGGGACGTGCTCCACGGCCTCGCCAAATTTTGCGACGGCCGCGAGGTAGCTGTAGCTGTGCTTGGGTCCCAGACAGGCCACGCGCAAGGTGCGCTGAAGCGACCGTGAGCCACTCATCAACTCACGGAAGATCAGTCGCAAGGTCTCGATGGGCAGTGGACCTTGGCTGGCGGCGAGGGCCCGCGCGATCACCTCGTCCTCGCGGGCCGCGGACCAGATTTCCAGTCCCTGATGATGCTTGATCTGTCCGATCTGAGAGGCGATCTCGGCCCTGCGGTTGAGCAGGCCGACGAGATCCTGATCGAGCTGATCGATCTCACCGCGCAAGGTCGTGAGCGTCGGAGCTCGCTTCGAGTCGGGCGACTCCGTGGCAGTCTCCGGGGTGCGATTCGTTGAGGCGGGCTTACGGGCCATCGGTCCACTCGACGAGAGACGAATCGAACGAAGAATCTCCTGGATCTCAGACGCAAGGTTCTGAGCGATAAGTAATTACAAGAAAAAAAAGAGTCTGTCAAGCGTTTTCCCGCCGGCACTCGCGGCAGAGTGATTCCCGCGCCGCCGAGGGCCGTGTATGATAACGACTGGCGAAGCTGGGTTCCCGGGGTTCGAGGCCTCTCAGATTTGTTGGATGCCATTTTTGCAGTGGCCGTTGAGACGGCAATTTGACTCTGCCGATTTGGCAGAAGCTGTGAGACGCCCGCCTTCCTGGGCCGAGCCGATGGTTTGCTGTAAGCGCCATAAAATCCAAGGGTTGGGTCCAGGATCCAGACGTTTTCGAGGTCTGGCATGTCGCTTGCTTGTTGTATATTAATCTTTTGAGTCACGGTGGCACCAGGCGTTCCTGGCAAGTGGCTGTCGGTCATCGGTCCGGGCCGGCTTGCCGACCAAGGTTCATGTTTAAGCCGCCCGGGCGATGGGCCCGCGCGTGCTTCCACATCACCGCTCAACGTGGGAAAGGAGACTGGTCGTGGCGGAAGGTGAAAAACTCATCGGGATCGACCTGGGTACAACCAACAGCGTGGTCGCGGTGATGGAAGGTTCTGATGTGACGGTGATTCCCAACCAGGAGGGAAGCCGGCTCACGCCGTCGGTGGTCGCGTTCACGTCCAAGGGAGAGATTCTGGTCGGTGAGCCGGCGAAGCGGCAGGCGATCACCAATCCCCGGGGAACGGTCTACTCGATCAAGCGGTTCATGGGCCGCCGGCACGAGGAAGTCCGGACCGAGGAGAAGATGGTCCCTTACGAGGTGGTCGGCGGAGCGAGCGACTTTGTCAAGGTGCGCGTCAACAACAAGGATTACACGCCGCCGGAGATCTCGGCGCTGATCTTGCGGAAGCTCAAAGAGGCCGCGGAAAGCTACCTCGGCCACAAGGTGCGCAAGGCGGTGATCACCGTTCCGGCATACTTCAACGATAGCCAGCGACAGGCCACCAAGGACGCCGGCCAGATTGCCGGCCTGGAAGTCGCCCGGATCATCAACGAGCCGACGGCCGCGGCGCTGGCGTACGGGCTCGAAAGGAAGAAGAACGAGAAGATCGCCGTCTTCGACCTGGGCGGCGGCACCTTCGACATCTCGATCCTGGATGTCGCTGACGGCGTCTTCGAGGTGCTCTCGACCCACGGTGACACTCACCTGGGCGGCGACGACTGGGACGAGGCTCTGATCAACCACATCGCCGAGGAGTTCCGCAAGGAGCAGGGCATCGATCTGCGCAAGGACCAGATGGCCCTGCAGCGGCTCAAGGAGGCCGCCGAGAAGGCCAAGAAGGACCTCTCGTTCCAGGCCCAGGCCGACATCAATCTTCCATTCATCACAGCCGATGCCTCGGGCCCCAAGCACATGACCATGACCATCACCCGCTCGCAGTTCGAGAAGCTGACCGACAGCCTCTTCGAGCGGTGCCGCGGCCCGGTCATGAAGGCCCTGGAGGACGCCAAGCTCAAACCCGCGCAGATTGACGAGGTGGTTCTGGTCGGCGGCTCGACCCGCATGCCCCTCGTCCAGCAAATCGTCAAGGAAATCTTCGGCAAGGATCCGCACAAGGGCGTCAACCCCGACGAGGTCGTCGCCGTGGGCGCGGCCATCCAGGGCGCGGTCCTGACCGGGGATGTCAAGCAGATCCTCCTGCTGGACGTCACCCCGCTCTCCCTCGGCCTGGAAACCAAGGGCGGTGTGATGACCGTGCTGGTTCCGCGGAACACGACGATCCCGACCGAAAAAAAGGAAATCTTCACCACGGCGGAAGACAATCAAACGGCAGTCACCATCAAGGTCTACCAGGGGGAACGGCCGATGGCGGGCGACAACCGCTCCCTCGGCGACTTCAACCTCGAGGGAATTCCGCCGGCCCGGATGGGCGTGCCCAAGATCGAGGTCGCCTTCAACATCGACGCCAACGGCATCCTCAACGTCACGGCCCGCGACCAGGGCACCGGCAAGGAGCAGACGATCCGCATCGAATCGTCCGGCGGTCTGAGCAAGGACGAGATCGATCGGATGCAGCGGGACGCCGAGTCCCACGCCAGCGAGGACAAGAAGAAGCGTGAGCTGGTCGAGGCGCGAAACACCGCCGAGCAACGCGTTTACCAGCTCGAGAAACTGCTCGAGGAGCACAAGGACAAGCTCGGCGATTCCGACAAGACGGCACTCCGGGCGGCCATCGACAAGGTCAACGAGGCCAAGAAGTCGGACGACGTCGCGGCGATCAACCGGGCCGTGGACGAGCTTTCCCGCGCCAGCCAGGCGATGTCCGAGCATCTCTACTCGGCCGGTGGACCCGGCGCCGGCGCCGGTGCCGGTCCCGGCCACGGAACCGGACCAGGACCAGGACCAGGAGCAGGACCCTCCGCATCGCCCAACGGCGGCGACGG
>JBAUOX010000058.1:0-5619 GCA_049579985.1 Isosphaeraceae bacterium
GCTCTACCGTCGTGACAACCTCCGCTTCGTAAAGGGGGATGTCGAGCGCCTTACCGAGATCCCAGACTTGGGCGGTTCATTCGATGTCGTGGTCAACCTGGAAAACCTTGAGCACCTGACCAACCCAACAGGGTTTCTGGCTGGGGTTAAGCAGGTTTTGACTGGCGAGGGAACCCTCGTGGTCAGTACGCCGAACGGCCAGATCACGGAGCGGGACAAACAAGGTAACATCAAAAATCCATTCCACGTAAGGGAGTTCGCGGAGGACGAATTTCGACAGTTGTTGGGCCAGGTTTTCGGCTCGATCGAACTGTTTGGCCAGTGGAAAACGCCTGAACGAGTTGTTCGGCTGCAGTTCGAGACGCAACTCTTCGAGACTCTTTGTGAGCTGTATTACAGCCCCGGCGCCCGCGTTTGGAGGAGGATCCGCGGCGTCTTGGGGAAAAAGTGTGCTAGCCCCCCCCAGTTCACTGGAGCCGGGGTTGCCTTTACACAAGATTTCACGATTCAGCCGATCGCGACTCCCCCCTTTCCATGGCCCCCCGATGTGATTCTCGCCGTCTGTCGGCCATGAGTGTCAGGCTCTTCCCCGTTGTGATTGCACGAAAGCCAGAAGATTGCTTAACTGGAACCCGGTTCCTGACCGCGATGAAATCATTCGTCGAGGAATTCAACTGGCGGGCTCGGAATTCCTCGTCTAGGTTAACACCAAGTCCATCCATGAACCGACGCGCCTCTGCGGACACTCATCTCTCGATCGGTTACTATTCGCCGAGCTGGCCGATCGGAGCGTCTCCCAATGGTGTCCTGAACTATGTTGGCTTGCTCTCAGAGCAACTCGAGGCGATGGGGCACCACACGACGATCCTGGCCGAGGCGGTTGCCGAGGGCGATCATGCCCCTGGGGTTTACAATCTCCAGGAAATCAGGACCACCATGGCCCGAAATCCGGTCAACCGGATCATGTATGGCCTGTGGCGTATGCTCGCAGCCCATCCTGCAAACAGTCACCTGTACCGTCGAGCGCTGGTGACCACCTTTCACCGCGCCATCGCGGCGCACGGTCTGGATATTTTCGAGATGGAAGAGACGTATGGCTGGGCCCGGTGGCTTCGCCAGACTTCACCGATTCCCATCTGCATCCGGCTGCATGGCCCCTGGTTCTTGAATGGTCGAGCGCTTGGAGTACCGGAAGACGAGGGGTTCCGGCGCCGGGTCGAGGAGGAAGGACAAGCAATCCGTGACGCCGATTTGATCACTGCTCCGTCGCGCGACGTCCTGGAACAGACACGCGCCTTCTATGGGCTCGCGCTGGATGATGCCGAGGTCATTCCCGTCCCGGCACCTCGGGTGACCGAGCACTGGCACTTGAGTGACGCCGACCCCAAACGGATTCTCTTTGTCGGACGGTTTGATCGCCATAAAGGTGGAGACCTGATCATCGACGCGTTTGGAAAGATATTGGCACAGATCCCTGACGCCCGCCTCTGGTTCGTCGGACCCGACCAGGGATATATCGACGCCAACGGCCGTACCTGGCACATCGAAGAGTATCTCCGCGATCGACTTCCAAGCGCTCTGGAATCGAAGCGCGTTGAGTGGCTAGGGGCTCAGCCTTTTTCCGCCTTGGCCCCGCTTCGACGTAAGGCGCTGGTCAGTGTGGTCTGTTCGCGCTATGAAAACCTTCCTGCCGCTGTCTTGGAAACGATGGCCCTAGGTTGCCCGCTCGTCGCTGCCAGGATAGGCGGGATTCCTGAAGTCATTGACGGCCATTTGAATGGATTGCTGCACCGTGCGAGTGATTCAGAGGATCTGGCGGCCCAGATCATCGCTCTCCTGAACGATCCTGAACGGGCAGCCCAACTCGGCAAACATGCCGCGATTGACAGCAAACAGCGGTTTTCCCGTGAACTCGTTATGGCAAAGCGATCGAGCGAAACCGATTGCGGAAATGAACAGGCGACGAGGTTTTCTTGCAGGTTCAGCTCAGCTTCAGGCTAAGATGGGATTGGGGTTCCGTGTTTACGGCTTGTGGTGCCAACTGCTCTGATGACAGGGGCTTACCAGGCCAAGGCATAGAGCCAACCCAGTTGCCCCGAGCAAGCTTCTCTCAAGCCAGCAGAGTCAAACGGCTGTGCCAATCCTCATACCCATTACCTTGCTGGGCTGGATTCCAGTCTCCATCGCCCTGCTTGCGTTGCTACCCCCACGACGCGCGGTGGTGGCCAGCATCATTGGTGCATGGCTACTGTTGCCCCCTGCCTCCATTCCTCTCTCTGGTCTTCCCGACTATGACAAGATGACGGCGGCAACGGTGGGAATCCTGCTCGGAACGTTGATCTTCCAGCCGAATCGCCTGCTCGAATTCCGTCCTCGATGGTTCGATCTACCGATGCTTTGCTGGTGCATCGCCCCCTTCATTTCCTCGCTGCAAAATGGCCTCGGACCGTACGATGGCCTTTCTGGATCGCTTAGCTGCATCGTTCGCTGGGCACTGCCTTACTTGATTGGTAGGCTCTATCTGGGCGAACCCGAAGGTCTTCGCGAGCTGACGATCGGGATCATCTTCGGTGGCATCGCCTATGTTCCGGCAATCCTGCTCGAGCTTAGATTGAGCCCGTTCATGAAGGGCATGGTGTATGGAATGCACCAATGGGAAGGAGCCCGGTATGGCGCCTATCGTCCCTTTGTGTTCCTCACGACGGGTTTGGAACTGGGGATGTGGATGACTGCCGTGTCCTTGACCGCGGTATGGATATGGCGATGTGGCGCGCTGAAGCAGATCGGGGCTCTGTCCTTCGGATCCCTCGTCCTGCCCGCGCTACTTGTCGTCACGGTCCTGTGCCGATCCGGCGGCGCGCTGATATTGTTGCTCGGTGGCCTGTTTGTTCTCTGGTCCTGCACTCGGTTTAACTCCAAGTTGCCCTTCTATGCCCTGCTGTTGATCGCTCCGGCCTACTACAGTGTTCGAGTGCCCAACTTCTGGTCAGGGGATAACCTCGTCAACATGATCGAGACACTCGATGCGACGCGCGCTCAATCCCTGGGCTACCGCTTTTACTGTGAGAATCTTCTCATCCGAAAGGCCATGCAACAACCGTTGTGGGGGTGGGGCGGATGGGGACGAAACAGGGTTGTTGGACCTGACGGAAGAGACCAGGCTGTGACGGATGGGATATGGATCATCTATCTTGGGTATTTCGGATGCTTTGGTCTGTTTACCTGGACGACTGTTTTGCTCCTGCCGCCATGGTTGTTTCTGGTTCGATACCCGGTACAACAATGGAAGACCTACACGGTCGGCCCTATGGTGGTCATCGCTGCGTTTCTTGGTCTCTATATGATCGATTGCTTGTTGAATGGCTTCTTAAACTTGGTCTACGTTGTGGCTTCCGGAGGATTGATCTGTACGCTGCCGATGAATTCCAAGCGGAGGATATCGATCCAGGATTCCAGCGAACGTGGCCAGCTCCCTTGGTCACCCCAGTCCAGGTTGAGCTGCGGGCAAGTCGAAGACCCAACCATGCTGGCAGAGCCGTCCGCCGATCCGATCGAAGCCGAAACGCACATGCTCTCGATACCCCAGGCACAGTTGGCCCGTCGCTATCAGGAGCTCGCTAGAGTCTTGAAAAGCCAAGGGCTGCCCGCCGAAGCCAAATCCACGTGGATCCACGCCCTCGATCTGCTGACCGAGGTCGCCTCCAGCCATCCCGAGCTTCCCGAGGCACAGAGGCACAGATGGGACTGCGCCAATGACATTGCCTGGTTTCTGATCAACGAACCTGATCCTGCCGTGGGTGATCCTCAACTAGCAGTCCGTCTGGCGACTCAGACCACGCAAGCAGACCCCGAGGCTGCTGCCTACTGGAACACTTTGGGCGCCGCCTATCATCGAGCCGGCAGCGTGGCCAATGCCATCACTGCCTTGGAACGATCTGTCGCCTTGACGGGAGGAGGCACGGGATTTGATTACGTTTTTCTAACCTTGGCGCACGCGCAACTCGGTCAGCACGAGCAGGCCCAGCAGTGGAAGACCCAAGCAGATCTCTGGATGGAGCAGCACGAAACCCACCATTCAGAACTCTCCCGGCTGCATGCACAGGCGAGCGCGTGCCTCACCTTTAAAGGAGACCCTCCAACGCATGTGCCATAAAGCCATTATCAGATTCGACTTTCGAGTCAACTCGCAACTCATCGTGGACTGTCCTTGACTTCGCAAGAAAACGCCGTAATATGGGGCTCTGCTGAATACAGTCGCAGCGCCGTTTGTAACAACTACTCATCGAAGCCGTTGCCAGTATCAACAAAACGCGTTGTGCTAGACCCGTACCATTCATCACTGACCGGTCGAAACATAACGGGCTCCTGCAATACGGCGCGCAAGTTGCTCAGGATCCGGCTGAGAATGCATGCTGCTGCCGCCTGAGATTGGGCCCGCCAGTGGCCAATCATGCTCAAAAGTTGGAGTCCCGCCTCCACAGCCTTGCTTTGTTTGGCTAGTTCGATGATTGAGAAAATGGGAAACGAGAATCATGTCACGAAGGCCTGGCTCAAGCGCTGAGACCAGGTGGAATTCTGACGTTTCATTAAGATTCTCAAACCTTTTGTGAAATTAACTCTGCATTGGTTCCAAAAATCAACGCTCTGCCGTACAATGGTTGACCGTTTGAAAAAGCCATGTTATGCTGATCCCTTCTTGCCGATTAGCCGCGATGCACTCATCAAGCATGCTGCGATTCGAGTTGAATGCGGCAGAGAACAATCATCTGCGAATCATGGCCTGTCAGGGCGACGTATCCCACGGAGGATGTGCACCGATGAACTTCCTGTCTTCATCGCCGACGAGTTCCTTAGGTTCGGAAGCCTACCAGCCGCTGACGATCATTCGGGATGAGCTTCAGTTGCAATCGTCTCTTCGATTACGAATTGCCTGGTTTCTGTCCTTCGCGCTCCCTTACACCGTCAAACGATCGATGGATCTGGCCGGCGCGTTAGTGGGATTGTTGCTGCTGGCTCCTCTGATCTTGGCCCTTTCGCTGCTAATTCGGTTGGATTCGCCGGGGCCTGTCCTTTTCCGCCAGTTGCGTCGAGGTTACCGTGGTCGGCTTTTTGGGGTACTCAAGTTTCGTACCATGGTCGTCGATGCCGAGCAGCGTCTTCATGATCTGGAGGAGAATAACGAATCGGCAGGAGGTGTTCTGTTCAAGCTTCGTGACGATCCACGTGTCACGCCTCTAGGACGCTTCCTGCGGCGCTCCAGCTTGGACGAACTGCCCCAGTTGATCAACGTGCTGCGTGGCGAAATGAGCTTGGTCGGTCCGCGTCCGCTGCAGCTTCGAGACAGCGACAAGCTTCAGGCTCTGGATTACGTAGGCTACGCCCATCGCCTTCAAGTGATGCCCGGCCTCACTGGTCCCTGGCAAGTGGGAGGTCGGAGTGAAATCGATTACACGAACATGGTCAAGCTGGACGTCGCTTATGCGCACAATTGGTCGTTGATCGGTGATCTCCAGATCATCTTGCGGACCTTCGTGGTTGTGCTGGTTGGCCGCGGTGCTTACTAGGCTTTCAATCCGGCCATCTTATCACTCAAGCCCGAAGCCCTCGACCCCCTGAATC
>JBAUOX010000059.1:0-3146 GCA_049579985.1 Isosphaeraceae bacterium
CACTGGCCGTCTACGCCGAAACCGCGCGCGACCCGCGCCCGGTGGAGCGGTCGATTCAGCTTCTCGAGCTTGCGTTCAAGGCAGGCTTTTCCACCCGGATCGCCACGGCAGACCCCGATCTGAAGACGATCCGATCTCGGCCTGACTTTGCCAGGCTGATCGCGCGGTTCTAGCCCTCTTCCCCGGCCCTTAGTACTACTCCGTTAGATTTCCTTGACGGAATCGCGTGCATGGATGATGTTTGTTTCTGCGAACGCCTTGTTTTCAAGGTCTTGTGCGAAGTCGCATGAATGCAGCCGTCATCATACCGCAATCCCGCCGATGCTATAAGTGCTTTTTTACCAAGTACTTAAAACATTTAACGGAGTAGTATTAGGCACCGGGCTTCTTGAACACTGATTGGAGGTCCGGCTTCGCGGACTTCAATCCATAATGGTTTTGGTTAGGCGGTCACGTCGACGTAGGCCGACTCGCTCGACGGGGCGGGAACAGGCTCGCCTGCCGCCGCCAGTCCCTCCAAGTGGAAGGCGATCGCCTCCCGCATCAGTGCGATCGTCTCCTCGCGGTCATCGCCCGCGGCCACGCACCCCTCCAGGTCGGGCGAGTAGGCGGAGAAGCCAGTCGGCGTCGGTTCTAGGATAATCAGGTACCTCATGGCGCCAACCCCGCCTGCCGGAGGATGCTCCGGAGCGTCTTCGGGGCCAGGACCTTCGGCGGGTGCCCCGCCACGGTCACCAGGCCCGGCTTGGTCGGATGCTTGAACTGCCGGTGGCTCGACCGTTGCCGGTCCAGATACCAGCCGTCGGCCTCGATGAGCTTGATGACCTCGCGGACCGTCACGGCCGCGCCCAGCGCAGAGTCAGGGGCATCGGCATACGCCTGCAACGTAGCAGTTTGCCGGTGACACTGCAAGGAGTCCTCCACCTCCGCCGCCTAACGATAGCCCGGTATTCCGCCGTGATTTCCAGTGGGCTGCGCGAAGTCACACGCCGTGGTCGCGGCGGAATAGCGGGCCGTTGGACGAAACCGGCCGCCACCTCCCCAGTTTGCGACGTCCCGTTGGAAGCCAAGTCGCTCTCGCGGACCCGACGTGGGGAATTGTATCCAGGCTCAACAAATGCCGCCAGCTTGGACTCAAGCTCGAAGGAAGGAACCTGAAGCGGCGACCAGATATGCAGGCAAGGGGCCAGCCTGGACAGCCAGCGAAGCTCCTCTCGGGAACACGCCAGAGCGACGAGGTTCCCTTCCGATGTCCTTTCTTCCCCTCCGAGATTGCCTTTTGCTGGGCGTAATTCAGTAATGTCCCGTTTTCCCTCTCCTCGTCAAATGCCGTCCGGCCAGCGGCGGGTTTGTTCGGGCAGATTGCCGGTTTCCATGAGACTCTTGAGGCTTGCAAGAATCAGCGGCAATCCGCTCGACACCGCTTGCAAGTGCTCCGTCAGGACGGGCACGCTTCCCAAGCGACGGTCTTCGGAACCGAAGGATGTCGGGCAGTCCGGGCCACGTTAAGATGCCTGAATTGATCCTAAAGGTCGGCGTCGAGTACGATGCGGTATCGTGCCTTGCCCGCCTCCAGCCGCTCGAACGCTTCGTTGATCCGGCTCATCGGCATGTGTTCGTTCTGCGGTGTGATGTTGTGCCGTGCCGCAAAATCGAGCATCGTTTCGATAGCCACAGGCGAACCCGTCGGCGAGCCGGAGACGCTTTTTTGGCCAACGATCATCGGGAAGGCCACGACCGGAATCGGCTCCAGCACCGCGCCGACGACGTGCATCCGGCCGTTCGGGGCGAGCGAGGCGATCATCGCCTCCCAATCGAGCGTTACGTTCACCGTCACGATCAGCAGATCGAACGTGCTTGCCAGTTTCCTTATTGTCGCCGAATCGCGGCTTGAAACGACGTGGTTCGCGCCGAAGCCGCGGGCCTCGTCGAACTTACTTTCGCTGGAGGTGAAGGCCGTCACGTCGCAGCCATAAGCCGCGGCGAACTTTACGCCCATGTGGCCCAGGCCGCCGATGCCAACGATGCCAATGCGGCTGGTCGGTTTGGCGTACATCGCCAGTGGATTGAAGACGGTGATGCCGCCGCACAGTAGCGGGCCGGCCTCAGCGAAGTTGATTTGCTCCGGCAGCGGCAGCGCCCAGGCCCAATGTGAGCGGACGTGGCTGGCGAACCCGCCGCGGTGGCCGACGATCGTCGGTTGCGCCTGCGGGCACAGGTGTTGATTTCCCGACATGCACTGCTTGCAGTACATGCAACTGCCGGCCGTCCAGCCGATGCCCACACGTTGGCCGACTTCAAGGCCCTTGGCCGCCGATCCGACCGCGACCACCCGGCCGATGACTTCGTGCCCCAGCACCGCCGGGTACTGCGAAAAGCCCCAGTCATTGTTCAGGACCGAAAGATCGGAATGACACAAGCCGCAATTCTCGACCTCCACCTCCACGTCTTCGGTCCAAAGCGGCCCGAGGTCAAGTTGCTGCCGAACGAGTTTCTGCTTGGCCGCGGTGGCGACCCATGCGTCGATCAATGCCATCGTGATGCTCCGGACGGACGAAGTTGCATAACTATGAGTCTAGCCAGTTACATCCCGACAAGGGAACCTACGCCTCCCGCGAGCTTACTGAGGCGGGCTGAACCCATCTCGCCACAACATAAGAGCTGGGTGAATCTGAAGACGCTCCGATCTCGGCCTGACTTTGCCAGGCTAATCGCGCGGTTCTAGTCCTCTTCCCCGGCCGGGCGGATTACGATAGCCCGGTATTCCGCCGCGATCACGGCGTGTGACTTCGCGCAGCCCACCGGAAATCGCGGCGGAATACCGGGCTATCGTCAGGCGAGCGTCAGTCGGTGGGTGCTCGCGATCCTGAGAGTTCAGTGGTTCAGGTCGCGAGCCAGTCCTTCCTGGGCGACTCCGACGCAGTCTTGCAACCGGTCGCGGATCAAGGCGGTGACGGCTTGTGACTCCATCCCGGCGATGTCTTCGGGACGGATTGGCGGGCCGAAATGGATGCGGACCGGCCTGGGGACCGGTAGCAGTCGCGACCTGGGCCAGGCCTCAAAAGTCCCGGCGATTCCCGCCGGAACCACCGGCACACCGGCCCGTGACACCAGGACGGCGATGCCCGACTTGAGTGGGGCGAGCT
>JBAUOX010000060.1:0-7454 GCA_049579985.1 Isosphaeraceae bacterium
CGTCCTGGGCCATCGCGGCCATCCCGAGAACGAAGCTTGCGATCGGATGGCCGTCGAAGCGTACAAGGCGCTGGGCGGCAGAAAACGAAAACCCTCGTAAGGTCGAGGCTTCGTCACTTCCAGAACCGCGGGTTTCCGGAGATTCCAGAACTTCCGAGGCCGAACAACTGTCCGGAATCTGGAATCCTCCCACGCGCTGAAATTCCTGCGATCTGGAAGCGATCTACGCCTTTGGTCCCAACCGGCCACTCAACACATGACCTTGCCCACCGCCTCGCGCGCCCTGATCATGAGCGGACTATCGTTCGTTTTCGCACCCGGAAGATTGAACATGGCCGCGGCGGCAAGCGGGGCATGCCACCGGGGCTCGGCAACCGCCAGACACTCTTCCCAGATCGCCGCTCCGTACTTGTAGTCGTGACTGTCCGTTCCCTTGTGGAAGATCATTCGCCGGGCGGCATCAAAGAGCCGGCTGGTCGCCCCACCATGGCCGAGATAGGCCAGAGTCTTGGCCGCGGCCTGGCCGCGATTGTCGTTGATCGTCGCAAAGATCTCGCCGATGGCCTCGTCTCCCACGGTGATCTGCTCCGCGCTCTTGAGAAGATCGATCTCCACGGGCCGCGGCGCCTTGGTGCGATCGCGGTAGAGCGGTTGCCAGCCCACAGCCTGAAGCAGTGCGAGCCGGCGGGTCAGATCGTTGCCGCTGGCCTGGAAGATGTAGTGGAGCGAGTTCGCGGCGGTCGTGGCGTGGATGCTGACGATGCCGGGATTGCTCATCATCAATTCACTCGCCGACAGCACGACGGCATCCCAGAGAGCGCCCGGCGCGACCCCTTGATTGAGCATCCTGGCAGCCTCGGCCGAGGCGGCTTCCGGGCTCGCCTGGCGGATCGTCTGGAGCAACGATCACGTCGCGCCGGGATCCAGACGCCCGACCTGCCAGTCCTCGCGGACCTTCCGCGCGGTTTCCAGGTTGGCGTCATAGGGACCCAGCGGCCTGGGCCGGTCTCCCTGAAGATCGAGCAGGCCGAAAGTCAACGACCGGAGCACCGGCTCGGCGTGTTCCCAGCCAATCGCCTGCAAGGTGCGCCAGCTCTGGGCCGCGAAGATCGGCTTGTGGCCGATGTTGCGCTGGTCGCGAACGGCCATCCGCCAGATCGGCTCCATCGTCTCGGCCGCGCCGGAGCCCCGGCAGAGCCCGGCGACCGCCGCGTCGGCGGCATCGGCGTCCCAGGCTTCCATGGCCTGAGTGTACTCGGCTCTTGCCCGATGAGGGCTGGGCACGCTGGACTCGTCAACCCGGCCCAGCACCCAGTCGCTCTCGCGGACGTCCGCCGCCTGCGAACCTTTGAAATTGTCGAGGGCCCAGAACATGGGAAGGAGCCGCTCGGAAACGGCCGAGGTTTGGCCCAGCAGATGGGCCGAGTTGATCACCATCACCGCGTGGAACTTGAACCCGACCGGCCGCGGCTTGATATTGCGGATACCCGCCAGGAAGAGCCCCGCCAGCAGCGAGCGGTACGACAGGCCCTCCTTGAGCCGGGCCACGGCCTTCTCGAAAACCTGCTCGCGCGGGGTCTCCTCGATCCACCGCACGACCGGCTCGATCTCGGGCCGGTAGCGGACCATCTCCGGCCCCACCTTCGCCTCATCGGCCGTGGCGGGGGTGATCGCGCTGAGCGCGTCCCAGGGCCCCAGACCGGCACCCAGACCGAGCGCCGAGGCCGCTTGCAGGAACTGACGGCGCGGAAGTCGCTCGCTCATCGGTGATCCTCCTTCGGGCCTGCGGTTGACCGGACACCGGCCCGCCCGATCGGAACGGTAACTCGCCCCCGTCCCATCAAACCGGCGCCGCGGATCTGTCGATGACCAGCAGTGTGCCTTCCTCGAATCATACGCCGGCAGAGTCGCCGCCGGAAGGCCCGAATACGAGGAGGACAGCGCAATCGTCGGATCAGGAAACCCGATAAGCCGTCGATTACACGGCTACCGAAACCGCCCGGTCTTCAGAAAGGCTGGAGGGGTCGATTGACTGGTCACAGGTCTTTTTTCGAAGGGGCATGTACACTACGTCACAATCTCTCAGAAGCGCACCATAAGGCGTATGGAAACTGGGCTCACCGCGGTGGAACAGGCCAAGTGATTCGATCAGTGAGACGATTTGCGGGAGAGTCCGAGTGTATTTTCCCTGGTCAAGCCGGCGCATCAGCTTCTGAGACCAGCCGTCTTTCTCTTGCCTGACCAGGTCAAAAACATGGATAACCCCGTCAGGCTTCATGCAGTAATGTAACTCTTTTAGCAGACCCAGCAAGCTCTCGTCATCGAGGTGATGGATCGTGCAAGCAAAGAGAATCTCGTCAAACTCGTCCGGGGGAAAGGGACGATCGCGCAGGTCTGCCGCGATGAAATGCATGTTCGGTCGATCACGAAAGCGTTGTCTTGCTGCTTCGATCGCAACGGGGTCGATATCCACACCATGGTAATCGAACCCCGAAAAGGTATCGGCGATATGCCCGTTTGCACAACCGAAATCAAGGAGTTTGCCAGGTGGATGGAGCTTCGAGAGGTAAAGCGCTCGCTTGAATCTCGTCGCTCCCAGAACGCTCTGGACGAAATCCCAAAAAACAGGAAATGAGAGCAACCTCTCGATAACGGGCATTGACGATTTCGCCTCGATGATCATTAATGATATGAGAATAAAATGTGCATACTGGTAAGCCTATATACTGAAGGACTATGATTCGCGGAGACAAGGGGCAAGCACCTTATCGGAGAGCAATCACCGTATATCCAAGGCAATCATCTCCTCCATCAAAGAATAAAGAGAGATTCGCAATCAATGCGAGCAAGATCAGGAAAGGGAGCATCAAGATGCCAAGAGCCCGTAGAACGATACTCGTCCAGAGGGCTTCGGTTTGCGGCATCACCAATCGAAGCAACAAAGCCATCACCTTGTAGCATGCCACCGTCACGACATTGCCCCGAGCGAAGACCGCAACGCCCGTGAATCCCGTGGCCGAGAGCAGCCGCTGCAGTCCTGACGGAGTGAATCGCCAGTAATCATTGGGAATGAAGTGCCAGCGGGCCGCGAACGGGACCGTGAGGATCAAGATTCCGCCGGGCTTCAGGCACCGGAAAGCCTGGGTCAAGTAGAGCGGAGGATCGGCAACGTGCTCCAGCGTCTCGGTGCTCAGGACCACATCAACCGACGCATCCGAGACCGGCCAGCGATCCCCTTCGTAATAGGTGGTATCGGGCATCGAGTAGCCGAAGTGCCGCCCTGCATCGGCGTGATCGATCCCCTGGTAGGTTGCCTCGGGATTCACCAAGAATCGATAAGGCTGAGCGCCACATCCGGCGTCGAGAACGAACCCGCGTCGCTGCGGGAGGAGTTGGCTGAGGTCGTTCCAGATCGAACCTGCCTGCAAGTCAAGAAAACGCCTGGCCGCCGCGAACCAACGATCGGCGCGTGTCTTGACAGGCCTGAACAGGGGTGGTCGCCAGCTTTCGGCCGCGCGGTCCAGTTGATTGCGGCGGCGAGGTAGTACGTTGGCCATTGTTCTCTTATCGCCCAACCTTTCCTCGATCTTCAAATGCAGAACGCACTTCACCATCGCGGATCTCGCTGCGCCGGATGAAATGAGGGCGCTGCTTGACTTCCTCGAAGACCTTGGCCAGGTACTCGCCCAGGACGCTGATCCCGAAGAAGTTCAGGGAACCGAAGAACAAGGTCAGCACAAGACTCGTCGTGAAGCCCGGCGGGACAAGATATGGGAACAGAATCCGTCCCGCGACTTGAAGAAGGCCCAGAATGCCGGAAAGCCCAAGCAAGGCCACGCCTGCAAACGTCATGATGTTCAGCGGGGTGTTGCTGAAGCTGAGGATTCCCTTCTTGGCCCAGCCAAGGTTCTTGAGCAGATTGTTGGTGCTGCGGCCGAACATCCGCTCGGGCCTGACGTAATCGACTCCAGTCTGCTTGAACCCCGCAAAGGCCCGGACGCCACGAAGGAACAGGTCGCGCTCGGGGAACTGGAGCATCGCCTTGACCACGCGTTTGTCAATGAGGGAAAAATCGCCGGCGTCGTGAGGAATCGCGATGTACGAGAAATAATCGAACACGCGGTAAAACGCCTTGTAGGCGAACTGCATGAACAGGGTCGCCTCGCGTTTGACTCGACGCCCGTAGACCACGTCGAAGCCCTTGCGCCAGAGCTCGACAAACTTCTCGATCAGCTCCGGAGGGTCCTGGAGGTCGCCGTCGAGCAGCACGCACGCGTTCTTGGTGGCGATCTCCATTCCGCTGCGAAAGGCGGATTGCGAGCCGAAGTTCCGGGAGTGGCTGACGCCGACCACGCGTCGATCGTTGCGCGAGATGTCGCGGATCACCTCTTCGCTATCGTCGGGACTGCAATCGTTCACAAAGATGATCTCGAAGTCGATATTCAGCCTGGTGAAGGTGGCCTTGAGGCGCTCGTACATGATCGGAATCGCCAGGTTGTCCTTGTAGCAGGCCACGATCGCGCTGACGCTGTAGACGGTGTCCAGACCATATTTCTTGGACAACTGCCCGTAGCGCGGCTTGTCGGGAAGCGCCTTGTACCATTCGATGGTCTTCTGGAGGCCCTCCTCGAACGTCGTACGCGGTTCCCAGGCCAGGTGCTGGCGGGCCTTCTCGACATTGGCGTACCAGTCCTGAACGTCCCACTCGCGCTCGGGCATCGTGAAGGCCGGCTCCGCCGGGATGTTGAACAGCTTGCGGGCAATCGCGGCGGCCTCGCCGATCGTGGTCTTGCGCCCCGTGCCGATGTTGAACGACTCGCCGTAATCGGCCGAGCCCAGATTGAGCGCGGTATCGACGAATGATTCGGTCACGTCGTCCACATAGATGAAATCACGCGAAACGGCCGGATTGACGAAATCGGGGTAGCCCGCCTCCAGTCCGCGGCGAATCAGGTTGGGAATCAGCCGGGACGAGTCTTCGAGCGGGCCGAAGACCGAGTAGAGGCGCAGGTTCGCGCACGGGAAATGCTTTCGTTTGCCGTAGTAGTAGATCAGATTCGCCGTGGCGGCCTTGGACACGGCGTAGTCGCTGTTGGGAGCGGTCGGGTCCTGCTCCCGCGGTCCAGCCGCCTTGTCGCCGTATTCCGAGGAGCTCCCCGCGTGCACGTAGCAGGCGATCGCGCGAGCCTCCAGGCGGGGCAGCAGGCGGGTGATGAACTGGAAGTTCGTGCGGTAGATGAGCTGGCTGTCGGTCTCGAACGAGTAGGCGCCATAGGCGACGCAATTGAAAACCGTGCGGGGCCGGATCGAATCAAGCAAGGCGTCCAGGTTGGAATCGAGCAAGAGGTCCACGGTCCTGACGTTGTCCGGCGGCAGGCCCTCGAGCCGCCACGCCGGCGTCCGGGTCGTGGTGCCGTGCACGTCGTTGCGAACGCCGAGCAGCGTCCACATCAGGTTGGCCCCAACGAAACCGCTGGCGCCAAGAACCAGGATCGGGCCCTGCAGCCGCCGGGTCTTTTCGACGATCGAGGATGGTGGCCGTGGGGAGAGCTCGGGCATCTCTAGCTGTCCCGGGTGGCGAGAAAATCGAGGATGGAGGCGGAGTCGAGGCCACACTCGCGCCGGTGGAACTGCTGCGATCCATACCGGCCCGAATGGTAGCCCTGGGCCGACCGGGAGGCGAACCGCTCCGGGACCTCGCCCGACTCCAGGAGCAGCGACGCCACGCTCTGGGCTACTCCGCCGTGCGCGACATGCTCCTCGACGACGAGGAGGCGGCGGGATCGAGCCAGGTCGGCACGGAATTCCTCGGAAAGTTGCCGTACGGGAAGCTCGCTGAGCAGCCAGAGCGAGGGCCGACCGGCCCCTTCGAGATCGCGCACGCCCCCCCAGAGGCTGCCGGCCAGGGAACCTGTCACCAGGATCACCCAGCCGGGACCATCCTGGAGCTTGCGCCAGGGAGCATAGGGCGGAACGGTCGCATCCTTCGGCTCCTCGGAGAGCCCCAGCCGGAAGTAGGAAGGGTGCCCTACCGAGAAAAGGTCGCTGGTCATGGCCTTGACGTCCGCGTCGAAGGCCGGCACGTACGCGCGGATATGAGGCAAGCAAAGTAATGCGCCATAGTCTTCCAGCGCGTGGTGGGTCGCTCCCATCACGCCGTAGCCATAGCCGCCGCCATTGCCCACCAGGACGACCGGAAGCTTGTGCAGGCAGACGTCATTGCGGATCTGCTCGAACGGCCGGGCATAAACGAACGGAGCAATGCTGTAAACCCATGGGCGCAAGCCCGACCGCGCCAGCCCGGCGGCGACCGATACCATGTTCTGCTCGGCAACGCCCGCGTTGATGAACCGTGACCCCATCGCCGCGCGCAAGGGCTCGAGTGCCTTGTAGCCCAGGTCGCCGGTCAAAAACACGAAATCGGGCCGGCTTGCGGCGTCAACTAATGCCTGGCAGAAAGCGTTGCGCATGCTTCCTCAATTTCCTGGACCGCTTGCCGATATTGAGCTTCGGTCATGGGCAGATAATGCCACTCCATCCGGTCTTCCATGAACGAGACTCCGCAGCCCTTGCAGGTCCGAGCGACGACGACCTGGAGGCCATCGTCCTGCGCTCTCAGCGCCCGCTCCAGCTCGTCGCACTCATGCCCATCGACTTCCAGGGCCGGCAGCCCGAAGGAACGGAATTTCGCCGCCAGCGGTTCCAGGCCGGCGACTTCCCGGGTCGCGCCGAATCCCTGAAGACCATTGAGGTCGACCAGCAGTGTCAGGTTCTTGAGCTTCTGATGCCTGGCGAAGATCAAGGCCTCCCAGCAGGAGCCCTCATTCCACTCACCATCCGACGTCAGACAGAATACCCTGCCGGGCTCTCCTTTGAGTCGCTTGGCCAGGGCGAGCCCGGCCGCCAGCGAAAACCCATGCCCCAGGCTTCCCGTTGCGAACAGGATCTCCTCGATACCCGAAGCCGGCGGATGACCGCTGAGCCGCGTGCCATCCTTGTGGAACGTGCTCAAATCTTGCTCGGTCAGCTTGCCGAGCGTCCAGAGCGTGACATAGTAGGCCCCGGCGGAGTGCCCCTTCGAAAAAATGAATTGATCCGCTGGAAGCAGAACGCGGTGGTGCAGGGTCAGCAAGAGGTCAAGGCACGAGAGATTGCCTCCGATATGCCCGACTCCACTCTCATAATGCATTCGGAGAAGTCGAAGCTTGGCGCGAATGTGCAGATCGTCCCAGGATCGGGTCGAACTCCCCATGGGCAGTGATACGGCCTCAGGTGGAAACAAGCAGGGTCGTACGCTTCCACCCGCTCTAAAGAGCGGTGGCTTGCCGGCTCAGCTCCCCGGGGTCCGAATCCCTGATCGACACTGTCCAGTTCTGGCAGCGTTACAAGGGACTGCCAGTGCCCGGATGTTTCGGGCAGCGTTCCAATCGGCGTTCGCGGAGAACCCGCAGTGC
>JBAUOX010000061.1:0-2232 GCA_049579985.1 Isosphaeraceae bacterium
AAGCCGCGGAAGAACCAGCGCAGCACGGCGTTGACGGGCCGGATCAAGAACCGCCCGACCGCCCCGCCAGCCACCGCGCCGGGTATGAACCAGACGGCCCATCGCAGGTACTCGTTCGCTGGTAAGATCTCCTCCGCCTGCCGCGCGAGGTCGGTGGTCTCCAAGAATCGCGGGCTCAGCCAGATGGTGAGCAGGCCGCCCACCATGCCGAAGGTCCACCATGGCAAAGGCTCGCGCACGTCCTCGTGCTTCTCGCCCTCTCCGGTCTTGAAGATCATGACCGCGCGGGAGGGAGTCATCGTGACGGCATTGATGGCCGAGATGATCGTCGAGACCGCGATCGTCACCGCGAACTGGCGAAAGAACTGGCCGGTGATGCCGCCGATGAATGCGCAGGGCACGAAGACGGCGCTCAGCACCAGGGCCACCGCCACGATGGGCCCGGTCACTTCATCCATCGCCTTGATGGTGGCTGCTCGCACCTCGAGGCCAGTGGCCATCAACCGCTCGATGTTCTCCAGCACCACGATGGCGTCATCGACCACGATGCCGATCGCCAGCACCAGGCCGAACAGGGAGATGTTGTTCAGGCTGAACCCGAGGGCGGCCATGACCGCGAACGTGCCGATCAGCGACACGGGCACATCGATCATCGGCAGGATCATGGCCTTCCAGTCCTGCAAGAACACGAGCACCACGATCCCGACCAGCACCACGGCTTCCAGCAGGGTCTTGAACACGTCCGCGACCGACTCGCGGATGAAAGGCGTGGTGTCGTAGGCGGTGCTGTAGTCCACTCCATCGGGAAAGCGGGACTTCAGCTCTTTCATCCTGGCCTGCACCCGCTCGGCGACGTCGAGCGCGTTGGTTCCGGGAAGCTGGTAGATGGAGAGGCCGACGGAGGGGTGGCCGTCGAAGGTGCAGGATTGGTTGTAATTCTGGGCGCCCATTTCCACCCGGGCGACATCGCGCAGCCGGACCACGGCGTCCGAAGGGCTGGGTAGAGCGAGGGAGGCCGCCGAGGAGCCGGACAACGTCGTGCTCAGGGCGCTGCCGATCCGCTGGCTGTTCGTGGTCGTGGTCGAACTCGAGGAGCCCCCCCCACCGCCCGCCGCGCCTCCGGATGTCGTACTTCCTGCCGTCGTGGCTCCGCCGCCGGTCGTGCCTCCTCCCCCGGCCGTGGCTCCGCCGCCGGTCGCGCCTCCTCCCGTGAACCCGCCGGTCGTGGGGGCGGGAATGACGGTCGTGGGGCCGGTGATCGTGATCGCCGCCGTGCTGGTCGCGGTGCCCGTTGTTCCCGAGCCGCCGGCGGCTCCAAGCCGTATTGTCGGACCGATCGTCGGCGGGCTGATGGTCCCTGCCGTCGCATCGACGGTCGAGGCCCCCCCGATGGTGTCGATCTGCATCTGCCCTCCGCCCGCCGCGGAGCCGGCACCGCCGCCTGAGCCTGAGCTCGAGGACGAGCCCGAGGCTGGCTGGCTTGCCTGGGCGGAGCCGCCGTTCACGGAGTCGGCCGATAGGCTTGATGTATTCGATGCCGTTGCCGGATCGACCTTGACGATGATGTCGCCGAACTGCTCGGGCTCGGTCAACCGGCCCAGCGTGTCGATCGGCAATTGCGATGATTGCCCCAGGGGGGCTGGGGGCTGCCCGATCCGTCCGGCGGGTGCATCCAGGTTCTGCTGGCTGATCGCCTGGGCCACGTCCATGGCCGTCATGTTCCGCGACGCCAGCTTCTGGGGGTCGAGCCAGGCACGGATGCTGTAATCGCGCTGGCCCAGGTAATTGATGTCCGAGACGCCGTACACCCGCAGCAGCTCGTCCCGCACGTAAATGGTGGCGAAATTGCTCAGGTAAATATCGTCGTAGCGACCGTCCGGAGAGAAAAAGTTGACGATCATCAAGATGTCGGGGGTTTTCTTGCGGATCGTGATCCCCTGGTTCTGGACCGCGGTCGGCAGTTGCGGCATGGCCAGCGTCACACGGTTCTGCACCATCACCAGGTCCGTGTTCAGGTCGGTGCCGATGTCGAAGGTGACCGTCAGCGTGTAGGTGCCGTCGTTGCCCATCTGGGAGGACATGTAGAGCATGCCCTCGACACCGTTGACCTGCTGCTCGATCGGCGCGGCCACCGTATCGGCCACCACCGCAGCGCTGGCGCCTGGATAGCTGATCGACACGGACACGCCCGGCGGCGTGATCCGGGGGTACTGGGCGATGGGCAGCGCGAAG
>JBAUOX010000062.1:0-3393 GCA_049579985.1 Isosphaeraceae bacterium
GCCATGATCGTCGAGGACCGTGGTCTCCTCGGCATCCAGGGCCGTCGGCTTTATCGCGTCCAACTTGATAAAGAGTTGGGGGAGGCATCAACGTTCGAAGTGCCGGAAAACGAGCTGGAGACCGAACTGCCGCCAGTCCGATTATCCTATGAAGTTAAGTATATAAGACCGGATAATACGAACGTTTGGCGCGCAAGCACAAGAAAAGAGCGTGTCTTGAAGGGGGTGAAGGCGAAGGGAGCGGTTGGATATACGACAGCGTTCTACGAAGGGGAAAGAGCAGACGACCAAAGATATGCCGCCGTACAAGTTTTGCTTGAGGTCGATCCACACTTCGACGAAGCCGCATTCGCGGCGGCTCCAAGCTTCATGCGTGAGTTCGCCGACCGCGCGAGGGCCATAGCAGACGAGATGTTTCTATCTAGACATCCGCGTGCAAGAGTTGAACACACAAAAGACAGCACGGACTAGACTTTCGTAGACTCCGGAAAACCCTGACAAAACAGCTAAGCCCGGAACAGAAAAGGGGCAGGAGCCGTTGCTCATTTAGCAAAAACAAACACAATAACGGCTCCTGACCTCTTTTCCTCGACGGGCTGGGACACCAAACACAAAACAGCCTCAAACCCAGTACCGGACACCTCCCAGGATACTTCCGCCTGACGCCATTATCATGCGCAGGCGGAGGGGTCCGCAGTGGGTGTCAAGCAATATGCCCAGATCGCGACCTGCTCTGCGCGGCAGAATCGCGAGATGAGCTCGAGGTAGTGCTGGTAATCTTCCTCACCGAAAAACGTCTGCTGTCTGCGGTTTCCCCGCTGGGTGACATGGTGGGGCATGCCTGGATCTATCACACGTGCCAATCGAGCCATGGTGGGAAACTAACCCGGCCACAACCCCGCGGCAAGAGTTAGGTATGGTGTCCCGGAACTAGACGCTTGATAACCCGAAATATCTTGATTATAATAACCGGATCGACGACCTAATCAAGTTTCTGCGGCGAACAATGGAGATGACCGTCATGCGCGCGAAGTTGTTGCTCGGATTGCTGGCCATTCTCTTGCCGACCACCGCAAGAGCGGATTTGGGAACGGCCCTCGGCGGGTTCTTCATCGGTAAAGCATTGGATAATTTTTCTCAGCGTCTAGATGTCACCGTAAGCCGTGCCATGTCTGATGCTGACTATGCGGTCGAAAAGAATGGGCGTACCTTACAGGCAATCGTCGATAATGCCCGTATACAAATGGCAGCGGTTGTCGATAAGAAAATTAGCGAATTGAAACCAGACTATCTGAACTTCCTGAGCAAACTCGACAGCGTCATAGATGAGGTAGCAGCCTCTAAAGGCGAGATGCTCAGGCTTATAGACTTTCTGGCGCTCGATACGGAAAACATCGTTCGACAGATGCCCGGACAGAAATCATTCTGTCGGAGCAGCGTCTGAAGAGCTATCGTTTCGTCGGCTGGAAGGCTACAGCGTGATTTATCAGAAGCACGGCATGTACACATTCCGGATGATTGGCGCGGCTTTCGGTCCGGAATTTCGGTCCGCTCTAGCGATTGACAGCGTGCCGGTTAAGTCTTTTAATATGCGGACCGCAGGTAAGTATGTTCTTGAGTTTGATCTACCGGTTTTCGCGATCAATTCGAAGTTTGATGACAACGATGTAGTGCGGGTGCCCATTCAAGCCGCGTGTTACAGGGGCGACGAGCCGAAGGAGGTGTTTCTCTATAAGAATATGATACTGTTGTTGCCGAAAGCTCCGGTCAAATTCAAGTTGACGGAGCGTTATGATGCGAAGGAATGGTCAAAAGAAGAATACCCCAGCGTCATCGGATCGGCCATTATCCCGCCGCTCGGCCATTATCCGGGAAATGGGAATGATGTCATAGCTGGAACGGTTAGCGCATCGATTCCGTCTGGCTGTTTAATGTCAAGGGATAAAATCAAGGTCTGGTTCGAGCCGGTTGGTCTTCAAGCATGGTCCTATTGGCGACCAGACACCATTTATTCGAACGAGAATTTGACGGTTTCTAAGACGTGCCAGCACAACCTAGAGAAAACGGAATGTAAGATATATATGCAGGTGTGGTATAAAAAACCGATAACGGTTACTAGGGAACGAATACTTACCGGCGGCACGAAGATTGGGTCGAATCAATATTTGCCGTTTGGGACCACTCTTATCGATCTCTCCGAGGGATACTTAAGTTTTACTCTCGAAGCCGAGTGGTTTAACGGCTGGGAAACTAAGTTGACCCCGATCCGACAGACTCGGCCCGGGCTTGCGCTCGCCGTTGAAGGTGGCCCATCTAAGCGACTGATGATTGATGTTTCCTGGGCTGACGCCATCCGGCAATAATTGCCACCGGGTTCCGGGCCGGGTAGACCTGGGTGGTCGTCCACCCCGGCGCCGGGTAGCCGGGGAGGATTGCTGCTCCCCAGCCCCCTCAGAACGACACGCGGGAGCGAAACGGGTACGCGGCTAGTTCCTCAGCTTTCCGCGTTTCTGGGACTTTTCTAGACCAGTTGCGGCCCCAGCTTTCAGGCCATGGATACCCAGCTCAACGCGCTGCCGACACTTCCCGTCCTCGCTCGGACCGTTTCTGGCTGTTTGAACTCCGCGCTTCTCGGACTGGAACGAAACCGCTCCGCGGTGGGAAAGACGAAGGCCCCGCTCGTCGCCGGTGGACCTCAGCAACTCATGCCACCCGCACCATATTCTCCCCTTCCTTGAGCTAACCGCTCCACGGTGGCAACGTCCCAGTTACTCGGCGAGCCTGCGCCGGCCTTGCTTTGCTCTCGCCTCACGTCACCAGTGGCTTGCCCAAACCACCCCTCTTGTCCAGGCATTCAATCTACGTGTCAAAGCAAACGCCGTGCCGCCCTGCGGCTTCGTTCAAGAAGCCTGTACCCGAAAGGCCGCAACGGCTTGCGGTGAAGCCATCGTCTGCGCCGGCCCTTCGGGTACAGGCTTCTTCCTTTTCTCTGCTCCGTGCACGCCATGTTTCCAATCTTTCCCTGGCGACGTCGGTTACGCTAAGATTGCTTCTGTAATCCGTGTGAATACTGGATTCACTCTTCAGCGGTCGGTCGACTCGCATTGCGTCAGCCCGGCTCATGCCAGAGGGCGTCATTTCCCAGATGGGCACCCGCTCCACCAGCATGATCAGCCCGAACCTGACTCCCCTGCTGGACGTGGTCTTGCAACTGATCACGTTCTTCATGATGCTGGTGCATTTTGGCAGCCGGCTCGAGGGGTCCAATCGCGCCGTGAGGCTGCCGGTCGCGCCGGCGGCCCTGCCGGGATCGGACCTGACCTTCGACCGCCTGCCGGTCGCCCTCGATCAGCGGGGCGGGCTGCGGTACGGCGGCCGCGTGCTCTTGGGAGC
>JBAUOX010000063.1:0-1555 GCA_049579985.1 Isosphaeraceae bacterium
GCCATGATCGTCGAGGACCGTGGTCTCCTCGGCATCCAGGGCCGTCGGCTTTATCGCGTCCAACTTGATAAAGAGTTGGGGGAGGCATCAACGTTCGAAGTGCCGGAAAACGAGCTGGAGACCGAACCGCCGCCAGTCCGATTATCCTATGAAGTTAAGTATATAAGGCCGGATAATACGAACGTTTGGCACGCAAGCACAAGAAAAGAGCGTGTCTTGAAGGGGGTGAAAGCGAAGGGAGCGGTTGCATATATAACGACGCCGTTCTACGAAGGGGAAAGAGCAGACGACCAAAGATATGCCGCCGTACAGGTTTTGCTCGAGGTCGATCCACACTTCGACGAAGCCGCATTCGCGGCGGCTCCAAGCTTCCTGCGTGAGTTCGCCGACCGCGCGCGGGCC
Organism: Isosphaeraceae bacterium; assembly: GCA_049579985.1. Classification (GTDB taxonomy): domain Bacteria; phylum Planctomycetota; class Planctomycetia; order Isosphaerales; family Isosphaeraceae; genus Aquisphaera. The sequence goes on from JBAUOX010000063.1 coordinate 403, forward strand.
ATAGCAGACGAGATGTTTCTATCTAGACATCCGCGTGCAAGAGTTGAACACACGAAAGACAGCACGGACTGAACTTTCGTAGACTCCGGAAAGTGAAGTAGCAACCGATCCCGAGGCTCAAGTGCGAAGTACCATGATTCGGGCTTCCCATCCGTTCCATGCCGATCCGCGGTTCCTGCTCGAGCCCTTCGAGCCCGCCTACCTGGCCCTGCATCGCGCGGGTGCTCTGGCCGAGCGCGTCACCGCCGGTTTGCGCGAGCTGGAGGACTGCTGCGCATGCCCCCGGAATTGCCATGTGAACCGCATGGAGAACCAGACGCGGGTCTGTCACACTGGCCGCTATGCTCGCGTCGCCAGCGCCTTCGCCCACTTCGGCGAGGAAGACTGCCTACGCGGCTGGAATGGATCAGGGACGATCTTCTTCAGCCTGTGCAACCTGCGCTGCGTCTTCTGCCAGAACTGGGACATCAGCCAGCAGACCGTCGGCTCTGAGTGCCCACCGGAGAAGATCGCCGAACTAATGCTCGATCTTCAGCGGCATGGTTGCCACAACATCAATTTCGTGACGCCCGAACATGTCGTGCCCCAGGTCCTCGAAGCGATCGCGGCGGCGATCCCTCGCGGGCTGCATCTGCCGATCGTTTACAACACGAGCGCGTACGACTCAGTCGATTCCTTGCGATTGCTCGACGGGATCGTCGACATCTACATGCCCGACTTCAAATTCTGGGAGAGGGAGACGGCAAGGCGGCTGGCCAAGGCGAAAGACTACCCGGACCGGGCACGCGAGGCGATTCTGGAGATGCACCGGCAGGTTGGTGTACTGAAATACGGACCCGACGGACTGGCGCGACGCGGAGTGCTGGTCCGGCACCTGGTGATGCCGGGACAGTCAGCCGAGACGGAGGAGATTTGCCGCTGGCTGGCCGAGGAAGTCTCTCGCGACACGTACATCAACATCATGGGCCAATACCGGCCGGCGTACGAAGTGGGGCAGATTGCCAAGGACGGAGCCGTAGCCAAGTTCGCCGAGATCGACCGGCGGCCGGGAAGTGACGAGATCGCTCGGGCCTACGAGGCAGCACATCGCGTCGGGCTCTGGCGCTTCGACCAGCGTTGGGCGGGATGACACCACCTCGGGTGGATAGTCAGG
>JBAUOX010000064.1:0-1643 GCA_049579985.1 Isosphaeraceae bacterium
CGCATCAAGTCCGCGGTGAACTCGCCGGCGGCGGGGACGAACACGTGGACCTCGTGGCCGAGGGCGCACTGGGCGGCGGCCAGTTCGGAGACGAACCGGGCCAGCTCGGTATCCTGACCCGAAGCCAGCGACTCGAACGCGAAGGACCCGATCCGCAGGGGCGAGCGAAGCCGCGGCGCGTTCAGCTCCGCCAGGAACTTATCCTGGTCCCAGACGTTGCCGACCTCCTCCACGTGCCGCTCGTGGTCCACCCACAGGGCGGTGTGGTCGCAGTGCGGCGAGGCCGAGTCGCGTGCGAACTGCACGACCTGCGACCGCGCCGCGGGGAGGAAGTCGCCGTTGCGGAGCAGGAAGCCCACCTCCGCCAGTTGCCAGGTCCCCGCGCCCCCCGGCACCGGGAAGAACAGCTGGCCGCACAGCGCGGGGAGCGAGTGGTCCTGGATGCGGTGGGCATTCAGCCCGGTGAAGTGGATGTGGGAGACGTCGTAGAGCCGCACGACCATCCGGCAGTGGTGCCAGGAGTCGCGGCACCGCTCGCGGGCCTGCTCGACCCATTCGGGCAACATATGCCAGTGGATGAATCCCTGCGTGGGGTTGACCATGGCGAGACCGACGTGGTTGACCTGCGGCGTGTACCGCTCGGCTGCCCGCCGCTCCCCGATCTCCCAAGCGCAGTGGCGCAAGAACTCGGCGTCCCGGGGCCCGTCGCGTCGCATCGCGGCCCGTCGCGCCCGCTCCGGGGCCACCCACTCGCACTGACCAACGGAAGGGCCGTTACAGCTCACGGTCATGTTATTCTTCATACGTACAGCCTCGTTCCCTTGAGCTCGATCGGTCGGAAAGCCTGCCCAGGTCCCGTGGGGTCCCCGGGGCAGATCGCAGGTGGGGGCTCCCTTCGGGGGCCGGCCACAAGTGAGGGTTTGATCCGGGCCTTGGCCCCTTGGCGTGGAGGTCGAGGGTGGGGCGAGTCCCGGAGTCCTTGCGTTCGAGGCACGCCCTCGACGCTCCCGCCCGACAAGTGAACCGAGAAATCACCGCCCCGTCCCGGCGCCCGCGGCGCGGGGTCAAGCGACGCTCCGGTAGACCATCTCTGTCTGCTCGGCGATGCTGTCCCAGCCGAACGCGGCGTCGACCGTGGCCCGCCCGTTCCGGCCCATCCAGCGGCAGCGGTCGTGGTCGGCGATCAAGGTCTCCAGGCCCCAGGCCACCGATTCGGGCGTGTCATCGACGTGGAGCCCGTTGATCTCGTGCCAGACGAACTCGGCGGGGCCGCCCCGCTTCGTGCTCACCACGGGCTTGTGGGCCGACCACCCCTCGAGGATGACGATCCCGAACGGCTCGTTGCGGCTGGGCACGGCCACGACGTCGCACGCCTTGAACAGGTTGGTCAGCTCCCGACCCCGGACGACGCCGAGGATGCGCATCGCATGCGCCACCCCGAGCTGGTGCCCAATCCGGCACACGTCTTCCTTCATGTGGCCGTCGCCCACGAAGACGAACTTCGCGTGGGGGTAGTGCCGCAGGATCGAGGGCATCGCGCGCACGAGGATGTCCGGCCCCTTCTGGACGACCATCCGGCCGACGAACAGGATCATGGGGTCGAGCGGGCCCATCGCGTACCGCCGCTTCACCTCGCCCGCGTC
>JBAUOX010000065.1:0-2725 GCA_049579985.1 Isosphaeraceae bacterium
TCCCGTCACCACGTGTCGAGGCCGTTGATACCGTTGGGGCCGGCGACGCCTTCAACGGGGCTCTGGCCGTCGCTCTTGCAGAGAGCCTCCCGCTTGCCGAAGCCGCGGGTTGGGCCGCCAGGGCAGACGCACTTGCCGTGACCAGGCCGGGCGCTCAGTCGGCCCTGCCGTTCCGCGAGCAAATTGACCAGCTTGGTAGTGGCGAGTGGCGAGTGGCGAGTGGCGAGTGAACATGAGAAGTGGCCAGTGGTCAGTGAAGAAGAGAAGATGGCGGGGCAGTCTCTTTTTCCCGTTCAATTTACTGACCACTCGCAACTCGCAACTCGCAACTCGCAACTACCCGCAGGAAAACGACCATGACCACTCGCCTGGAATCGATAGCTCCGAGTCTTCTGGTGCTGGCATCCTTGCTGTGGCTTGGCCTGGGGAGTGAACGGCGAGTCTCGGCGGCCGACCGGCCGTATGGGCCCTTGCACAAGACCCGGTCGGCGGTGTTGGCCCGGCAGGGCATGGCGGCGACCAGTCAGCCGCTGGCCACGGCGGCGGCGATTCGGGTTCTCCAGAAGGATGGCAATGCCCTTGATGCGGCAATCGCAGCGAACGCGGTGCTCGGCGTCGTCGAGCCAATGTCCTGCGGCCTGGGCGGCGACTTGTTCGCGATCGTCTGGGATGCCCGGTCCCGCAAGCTTTACGGACTCAATGCGAGCGGCCGGTCACCCGCGGCGGCTAGCCTGGCCCTGTTCCGCGCCAGGGGGCTCAAGGAGATCCCTTTGCAAGGCCCGCTAAGCTGGTCGATCCCCGGGTGCGTTGACGGCTGGGACGAATTGCGGCGGAAGTTCGGATCGCGCTCCTGGGGCGAGCTCCTGGAGCCGGCGATCCAGTACGCTGAGCACGGCTTTCCCGTCAGCGAGATCATCGCCGCCGACTGGAACGCCGCCGCCCCCGCGCTCGGGCGGATTCCGACTTCGACGGCCTGCTTCCTGCCTGGGGGACATGCTCCGCCGGCAGGGACGGTCTTTCGCAACCCGGAACTGGCGCGGTCACTGCGGATGATCGTCGAAGGTGGACGAGACGCCTTTTACCGCGGTCCGCTGGCCCGGTCGATCGTGAGCTACTCGCAATCGGCCGGCGGTCTGTTTACGCTGGCCGATTTTGCCGAGCACACCTCGACGTGGGTCGAGCCGGTGTCGATCAATTACCGGGGCTTCGATATCTGGGAGCTTCCGCCCAATGGACAGGGTATCGCGGTTCTCCAGATGCTCAACCTGCTCGAGCGTTACGATCTGAAGCGCCTGGGGTTCGGTTCAGCCGAAACGCTGCACCTGATGATCGAGGCCAAGAAGCTCGCCTACGAGGACCGGGCGCGTTACTACGCCGACATGGAGAAAGCCCAGGTGCCCGTCAAGGAGCTGATCTCGAAGGCCTACGCGGCTCGGCGGCAGGCGCTGATCGACCCGCAGCGAGCGAACCTGCACCCCACCCCGGGAGAGCCCCTTCAGGCCGACACCATCTACCTGACGGTGGTCGATAAGGACTTCAACTGCGTGAGCCTGATCCAGAGCAATTTTCACGGGTTCGGCTCACTCCATGTCCCCGGAGAGCTGGGCTTCCCGCTCCAGAACCGGGGGTGTCTCTTCGCCCTCGATGAGACTCATCCCAATCGCCTGGAGCCGCGCAAGCGGCCGTTTCACACGATCATCCCCGGGTTTGTCACAAGGGACGGCAAGCCCTGGCTCAGCTTCGGCCTGATGGGCGGCGACATGCAGGCACAGGGGCACGTCCAGGTGCTCTGCAACCTCATCGACTTCGGCATGGACGTGCAAGAGGCCGGCGATGCCCCGAGGTTCCGCCATTTCGGTTCCTCGGAGCCAACCGGCCAGTCCGCACTCGGTGGGGGCTCGGTGGCGATCGAATCAGGCATCTCAGCAGAGGTGCGCCGGTCGCTGCAAGCCAAAGGACATCAACTTGCCCCGACCAGCCCGGGCAGTTTCGGCGGCTACCAGGCCATCCAGATCGACCTCGAGCATGGCGTCCTGAGCGGCGGCTCCGACCCGCGCAAGGACGGGGGTGCGATGGGATACTGAGGCGGACAGACCAGATTTCTCAGACTCGCTGGCGATGGAGCTGGCCACCGAGCTTACGACAGACATCCTCGGCCTTGGCGAGTGCCTTCTCATCCTGGCAACCGATGGAAAGGATCATTCCCTGACCATTCTCAATCTGATCTGGCGGCGTGACGCCTAGCCGGTCGTTAGGCGTTCCCAGCGAGGTCAGAACCTGGATGGCGAGGTTTCCCTCGGCCGCGTTGTGGAAGAAGGCGACAACCCGAAGCTTGCTCTCCGGGCTCTTGACGGCACCGGGCCGAACCTGCGGCATTTCCATGGCGTTTTGTACTTCTTTCCGAAGAGTCGATGTTCTGGCTTGGATAGCTGCATCTGCGCTCAGACGCATTCGATTTGAACCAAGTTTGACGCCCCGGTTGCCGTTTCGCAAGGCGGGTGTGCGGCGCACCCGTCCCGAGTGCGAACGATGAGGCACGGCAGCAGTGAAGTGGTCAAGTGTGAGGCAAGTTTGTTACGATCATGGGGCGGATCTCTTGCAGGAGAGTCCTCGGCCCATGCGTATTCCCCCCGCCGTCGTGACAACGATCGTGCTGCTCGCCGCTCCTCCCTCCCCGCTCGAGCACCTGGGAAGGTTCGACGCGCGCTCGCTTCCGGAAGCTTCG
>JBAUOX010000066.1:0-8216 GCA_049579985.1 Isosphaeraceae bacterium
CTGGATGAGTGGACCAAGCTCTCGGCCGAGCAGGTCGTGGAGCGATGGCGATCGGTCTGGAACCAGCGGGGACGTTGCGCCACTCTCCTGGGTCTGTCTTCCGCGGTGAGGCGTTGCCGGCAACTGCTGAGCGGGATCGACGGCTCTCACCCCAAGTTGAAGAATCGCCTCCGGGACATGCTGGAGCGGCTTCCGGAGCTGGAATCGGGACGATGCTCCGACAAGTTGCTGGAAGACACTCTGGGGCTTGCGAGAATCAGCGACTTGAGAGGAAGCGATGTCTGGCCGTCTGGCCAGATCAAGGATGACGTGAAAAACGAGTTCGAGGGCTTGCGAAAAAAGCTAAAACAGGTTCAAGAGAAACTGCGCTGGGACGACGAATTGACCCTTGAGTCGGCCCGGACCAGCCTGCACCTGGCACGGCTGGCCGCGCAAGTGCGGAGGTCCTACGAGTCGGTCAAGGAAGGGCGGAGCGGCCTGGATTTTGATGATCTGCTGGTCAAGACTCACGGACTGCTTCGCGACCGGCCCGAGATCCTTGCGTCCGATTCGGTTGGGGGGGGAATCGCCTCCATCGAGTTCGTGCTGGTTGACGAGTTTCAGGACACCGATCGGGTCCAGACCGAGATCCTCGAAATGCTGGCTGGAGCGGAATTCCAGCGTGGCCGGATGTTTGTCGTGGGCGACGTGCGACAGTCGATCTACCGGTTTCGGGGCGCGGAACCGGGAATCTTCGACCAGTGGCGCGCTAAGTTTCCCGACGAGGGCCGCAAGAACCTGACCGAGAACTTTCGAAGCGTCCCGGGAGTCATCCATTTCGTCAACGCTCTGTTCGCCGAGCATTTCGCCGAGGCTCGGCCCGGTGAGGAACCGGCAGACCAGGAGGAACACCGACTGGTTCCGGTCCGCAAGGATCTGACCGACCAACCAGCCGTCACGTTCGTCTGGGCGGTTCCTGCCGAACCCACCGAGCCGGAGCTTGCCGAAGGCGTGAAGACGACGGCCCACGACCGGCGCGAAAACGAAGCCCGGACGCTGGCGCGCTGGATCGGGCGGCGGCTCGAGGCCGGCTGGACGATTCTCGATCGCAATACCAAGGAGCCGAGACTCGCACACCCTGGCGACGTCGCTTTTCTGTTTCGGGCGATGACCGACGTCGCGCTTTATGAGCGAGCCCTGGCCGACGCAGGGTTCGACTACCACACGCTCGGGGGCTCCGCCTTCTACGCGCAGCAAGAGATTCACGACGTGATCAACTTGCTGTCGATCGTGGAGGACCCGTTCGACGAGGTCGCACTCGCTGGAGCCCTGCGGAGTCCGTTTTTCTCGCTCAGTGACAACGGCTTGTTCTGGCTTGCCCGCGCCTTCCCCGCAGGGCTGATCGCAGGCCTCGAGCGTTCTGAAGAAATCCCCCAGCTCGCTCCGCACGACCGGTGCCAGACGGCAAGGGCCAGGTCCCTCCTGGCCCGATGGCGCGAAATCAAGGATCACGTCGGTCTGGCCGCGATCGTCACTCAGATTTTGGATGAGTCGGGCTTCGAGGCGTCGCTGGTTTGCGAGTTTCTCGGCGCGCGAAAGCTGGCGAATTCTCGCAAGCTTCTGCTCATCGCGCGTCAGTTCGATCGCCAAGGCGGCTTCACACTTGCCGACCTGGTGGCCCGGCTGCGCGGTTTCCTGGATGAGCCCCCTCGCGAGGAGCTCGCAGCCGCGACCGAGGAAGAAAGCACCAACATTCGCTTGATGTCGATTCATCAGGCCAAGGGGCTGGAATTCCCGATCGTGGTGATTCCCGATTTGAACCGCGAGAGCGATTCCCGAACTCAGTGGCTGGGCTTTCATCCAGACCTTGGGCTCGTGGTTCGCCCCGTGGCCCCACTTCCCACGCGACCAGGCGGCGAAGCGGAATCCATGTCGGAACATAGCCTGGGCTGGCTGACCTTCCGGGCAATCGAAGAGGATGAAAACCGCCGGGAAGCGATCCGGCTCTTCTACGTGGCAGCCACGCGAGCCCGGGATTACTTGGTTCTCTCGGCGGGATTGCCGACGGACCCCAAGCCCGAGTCGCCGGCGATGCAGCTTCTCTGGGAGCGTTTCGACTGGCAAACCGGCCGCTGCCTGGCTCGCCTGCCGGAGACATGGCCGGTTCCTCGAGCTCATGCCACGACGTCGACATCGCCTGAAGCGGAGGCTAAGCACCCACGCCAGCCCCTCGCTCTTAGACTTTCGGCGATCGAGCGCGCCATCGTGGAGACGGAGATCGGCGAGCCCGAACAGCTTTCCCGGCCATCGCCCCGACCGCGGCTGATCGATTTCGATCCCGCTCGCCGGCTGTCTCCCCGAGCCGCGCGTCTGGACCGCTTGATTCGGGCGATGATCGCCGACAAGGGACTGCTGCGCGGCGAGCCGCTGGCCGAGGCGTGCGTCCGCGTGGGCGCGCGGCAAGCGCCCGCGGCCAATTCCGCCCTCATTGCCGAGGCCGTGACGTGGCTGGAACCCTGGCTCGCGACACCTCTGTTCCAGGAACTCCGTGATGCTTCACGAGCCCGACGTCCGATCGAGCGGAACCTCGAGTGGACCATCGCCTGGCCGCTCGACGGAAATCACTCGACCGCACTTCGCGGCTGCTCCGAGGCGATCTATCGCGACCACCGGGGCCGCTGGCGGCCCGTGATCGTGAGCACCGCCGCGGGCGATAGCCAGGCCGAGCGTCTGCGTCTCTTGCTCTCAGGCGTGGCCGCCCTTCAGCGTGGGTTCGACCCTGGCGGTCCGGGCTGGTGGGTTCGCCTCGGTACAGATGAAAAAATGCTCGTCGACGTTCATGTCAACTTCAATCCCGCGGCGATCGGGCAGACCCTTGCGGAATGGTTGCGGGCGAGCGATCTCGCGGCCGCCTGTTCCATGCCATGATCGCTCATTCCCGCCTGATACTGTTGGATGCGGGGGGGGTGTCCCGGCTGGAGGTCGCGATCTCGGCTGCCTGGCGGCGGGCGAAGGTCTGCCAGCGGTTCTCCAGCTCGGCAAAGCCCTCGATGTGATAAGACTCGCGGAGGGCGATCTCGACACCCTTACGCTGGGCGCTGCGCACGAAGCTGACGAACTGTTCGGGATTTCCCTGCTCCACCAGGAACTGAGTCAGCGACACGCTCTGGGCGTAATACAGGTTCCAGGCCTCGGCACTGGGATAGTCGATGGCCATGAGCTCACTGAGCTTGAAGACGCGCCCTTCCCTCAGCGGCTCGGTCAACTCCGAGGCGCGGCTGGCCTGCTCAGCGGGCGGCTCGGCAAGCACGGCCATTCCCTCGTCGGCCCAGCGCGGGATCTGCTGCTGGGTGAACAGGTCGGCGAGCACCACGTGCGTGACCTCATGGGGCAGGATCGCGGCGAGCAACTGGGGGTGATCGGCCCTCAGGTTGACGCGCCGCGCGACGATCCTGTTACCATTGACTGCCATCGTCGAGAAGCCGGGAGAGGTCTCGGGCTGTCCGGTCAACTGGGCGAAGTCTTTGGGTGTGGGATAGAGGTAGATATCGCACCGGGGCGACCAGGGCGCGCGAGCAGCCGAGCTTCCCCAGCGCCTGGCTTGCTGGGTGCGAACTGCCTCGGCGGCCTGGGCCGCCTGCTCGGCCTGGACGGGATCGGTGTGGTAAATCCGAAAGTTGGCGGTCTCGCGAACGTGCCATGATAGGGGCGCTGCGGGAGCGTTTTCCGCCCCTCTGACACCGCTCTCCCGGCCGGATTGTTGCACCGCAACCGCACCGGCGGGGCTGCCGGGCTGGCTGCCCTGGTCGCCATCTGAAGCTGGGGCTCCCCCGCTGGGAGCCGCGGGTTGCGGCTCAGGGTGCGGGTCTTGTGGAGCAGCCGCTACGGGCAGGCCCAGGGGTTGTTCGCCGGCACCGCCGGACATTGCTCCCCGTGGCGAGACCGGGGCCGGCTGGGCTCGGGCCAGGAGTCGCGGGAACCTGGGCGGCGGGTTCTCGTCGGGAGCCGAACCACGGACGACAAGCTTGCCGGCACGGGCGGAGCCACGTCCCCCCCGCCGCGCTTCCGCAACCCGGTTCTGCAGATACTCGCCGTACCAGTTCCCGGGAGTCAACCGCTGGATGCTACGGATCTCCTGTTCGATGTCATCCCACTCCCGGTCCGACTGGGGATGGGCATTGATGAGCGCAACCACAGCAACCCAGCGACAGTATGCCCAGACCTGCTTGCGCTGGACCGGAAGCTGATTCTGAACGGCGAGGCGTGCGTAAGCCTGGCCCGCCTCGGCGTATTTCTTGTCCGTGAACCATCGATCCGCCTGGGCCAGTTGTGAATTCGAACTCGAGGGCTGGGTCGACCCGTCGGGCGTCTCGCCGTCGTGTTCGGACCGGGAATGAGGCTCTTCTCCCGCTTTGGGAGGAGTGGTCGCATTGCCTGGCTCCCGGATCCCGGCCCCGGCCTGAGCCGGAATGCCGCGAGCAGGGACCTTGTTCGGTGGCGGGATGACCGGATGAGAATCGGTGCCGGCCGAACCGGCGCCCTCGAGGGCCGGCAAGGGAGCGGGTTCCGGCAGTGAGCTCGGTTCCTTGAACGGTCCTTGATCGGGGCTCGCGGACGATCGGGGAATAGGGAGAGAATCCGCCGGTTGCGGCCGCGGGTCAGTCGCAGCCGAGGCCGGCAGAGCAGGTGACGGGTCGGGTGCATGGGCTGGGTTCGGGCTCGCCGCGTTCACGGAGGGCCTGGCAGGAACTTGTTCGAGGATGGCCAGATTGTCTCGATACTCCGCAGCCTCACGAGCTTTGCCGGAGGCCTCGGACTGGTTGATCAGGTTCCGGTAGGCCTGGCGCAGCAGGCCGATCATGTCGCCTCGGTCGGCCGGCGGCGATCCCGGAAGTCCTTCTTCCAGCAGGGCCGCGGCCTTCTGATACTCGCGGTTGGCCACCAGTGTCCTTGCCTGGTCGAGGATCTCGGAGGCGCCTGTTGCGGCACCGAGCGTCTTGCCGAAGACGCTCAGGACAACCAGCAAAAGGGCGATCAAGAGAGCTTGTCGCATGACATCCGTGTCCTGCTCTGAGGGATCGGGCGAACGGAGCGGCCGCGTAAGCGGAAAGGACAGATCAGCGTGGCCGGCGACAGATCGCGCGGGGATGCCTCGAGGACGGATTCAGAGAGTCCGCGCCGGGAGGGTCGCCGTCAGGACCGACTCGGTCGGGTCCTGGGGAGTATGCTCGGATCGGCTCAAACCGTCAACACGAACCCAGGAAGCCAAGAAATCGGCGGATGGCCGCGGGATTCGCGGAGTCACCAGGCTCGGGCTGCGTCGTCACCATTGGAACGGGAGGGAGGCCTGGGAATACCCAGGGCTTGCGCGGCTTCAACCTGAAATCGGTAAAGTTCCCGATCACCTTGTCGAGCATTATGGAACCAGGCAACGGCCCTGTCATACCACTGCCGACCCTCTTCTTCTTGATCCTTCCTGGCGTGAATCATGGCCAGGAAGAACCAATCGTAACTGTCGCCTTTGCCGTCGCTTCTCAGCTCCATCGAGCGACCCAGGGCCTTGGTCGCCTCGTCCCAGTCCTGGACGCGAAAATAGGCCACTCCCAGGGTATTCCAGTACATCCCCTCATCGCCCGCGAGCTCGACGGCTTTTCTGGCATAGGAGAGGGCCTGCTCAGGTTCCCGAAGATGAACGTCTTCACATGTAGCCAGCATCCAGGCGAGGTTGTTAAGTGCCAGGGCCTGCTGATGCTTTCCAGTCCCGCCGTTGTCCGGTGCATGACCGATCGATTCCGCCATGGTGATGATCCGCAGATAGACTTTCTTGGCTTCGGAAACTTGATTCGAGGCCGCAAGCCGGTAAGCGGAGGAAAGCAACATCTCGAAATCCCCCTCAGGCCGCGGCCCCGGGGGCGCGAAGAGACCCGAGCGGTGCGAGGACGAAGTCTTCACATCATTCTTCAGGACGAACTGGCGTAAGAGATTCGACTGATTCAAAACCGCGAGATAAGTCGACCAGACTGGCTGCCGGACGTTGAGCACAAGAAAGGCCAGGGAGACATAGATGGCCAGCCTGCCATACAATCCCCGGCGTGACTCACCCGCTTCAGCGGATTTCGATGCAGGGTAACTGCGCAGCGATTGAGCCAAACCCCAGGCCGAGACGGCCGTGGCCAGCTCCAGTGTCAACTGGACAGCCCCCATCAGCGCCCGGATGGCGGCCACCAGGTTCCAATGCCGGAGCGACGCACGCGTGACGGCGAACGAGCCGATCGAGACCATCGAATCGCCCGACCTCAAGTACATCGCCGACAGCAGATTCAAGACCCCGCCCAGCGACAGGATGAAGAACGTGACCGCTCCCGCGACAAGAAACCCTCGACTTGCGGTCTTGCGCAACAAGAGACCCAGAATCAATGGCCAACCAGAGCCCAGCAAGACCGCCAGCGGGGTGTCTTGAAAAAACCGCGCTATCGCGCCCCATGAGGGATACCACGATGGAGAGATGTCGAGAAATGAGCTGCCGTAGTCGCCCAGGGCAGAGACCAGGCGGACCGTTCCCAGGATCGTCATCCATGAGCTGAGACGAAGGAACCGAATCGCCAGCGCTTCCTGTTCCGACAGCTCATCCTGGCCGGCGGCTTTTTCCAGACTCCTGTTAGTCCCGAGGATCAGATCCATCCATCACTCCTTACCATCACTCCTCATCGTCTCAAGACGACGCGCCGATCCGCGAGGATCAAGGCTCGCGGGAGTCAGGGCCGGCATCGTGGCAGATTGCCTGGAAACCAACGACATGGGTTGGGACGTTAGTTCATGAGAATGTAAAGGAACCCTGGTCGAGAAGTCCACCAAAAAGTCAAAAACATGCAGACTGCATGGGTTCGCGGGCGCACAGGCATGGATGTCGTGTCAGGGCGCCTATTGTAGGGCTCGTTGACGCTGGACCTCAGAACCCAGCCGAGAGCACTTACAAGCCCACACCCTTTAATGAAGAGCAGAATGGGTCAAGAGCAGAATGGGGCCACCCGTTCAGCCAAGTAATCTGCGCTCTTGGACCAATGATAAACGCGCATCGCTTGTCGAGATATTGACACCTCGCTGAGGAGCCGAGCCCGAGAGATGGAGGCGCGTAGTTGCGGGGCTCTTCCCGCCAGGCTGGGAGACGCTCTGATTGTTCCGTCGAAAATGCGCGTCAGGTTCCTGACGTGCCCCCTGTCAAACCGCGCCCCGGGAGAATTGGAGCATCGGGGTCAGACCGATTTAGAATTTTTTGTTGAATGAGACACGGCACGATGATTCAATGGGGTGATGGCAAGACGATTGAGGATCCAGTATTCCGATGCCATCTATCATGTCATGGCACGGGGTAACGGCAGGCAGGACATCGTCCAGGACGATGCCGACCGCGGGCGGCTGGTGGCTTGCCTGAAGCGCGCCGTTAGGCGGTCGGGATGGTCTCTGTATGCCTTTGTCTTCTTGACCAATCACCTCCACCTGGTCCTCAAGACGCCTCGCCCCAACCTCGCCAAGGGCATGCAACTGTTCCTCTCGTTGTACGCCAATGGGTGGGCTCGTCGCCACCGCCATTGCGGGCACCTCTTCCAGGGCCGCTACCGGACCGAGCTGGTCGAGGACGAGACGTATCTCTGGGTCCTGACCCGCTACGTCCATCTCAACCCCGTCCGGGCCGGCCTGTCCGCGACGCCGGAGGCCTGGATATGGTCGAGCTGCCCCGGGTATTTCCGCCGCCGCGATCGCCTGGACTGGGTGGCCTACGACGCGTTGCTTGCGGCCTGGGCCGGCGAGTTCGGACGGACCGATCCGGAGGCATCCTACCGTCGCTTCGTGGCGGCCGGTCTGACTACCCCGCCTGCCCCCCCGTGGGCCGAGGCACGGCATGGATGGCTCCTCGGCAGTGAGCGATTCCTGGATCGTCTGCGCCAGCGCCTCGGCGATCAGGCCCATCGCGACCTGCGCCGGGAGCGACGCCTGCTTCGAGGATTGGATCTCGCCCGGGTGATCGAGGCGGTGTGCAGCCGGTACGGGGTCGACCGGGGCCAACTCGCCGCGCGTGGCTCCCGCTCGCCAGCCCGCGCTGCCCTCGCCTACCTGGCGAAGCACCATACCGAGGCCACCCGCGCCGAGCTCGTGCCGATCCTTGGCCTCTCCCGCCCCGAGAGCGTCCCTAACCTGTCGGCGCGATTCGCCGCTCTGCTCCAGAGCGAATCGAACGC